>JBBRVL010000023.1:0-18554 GCA_038246925.1 Chloroflexia bacterium | reverse complement strand
TGGAGCGGTGGGAGGGACGCCCATGTTGAGGCGAAGCTGCTCTGAGGGTTTCAGGGTAGCGGTCGCGGGCTGGGTCGCACCGGGGATACCGGTCAGGAAGATCGCCACAAGGTCATCGCGTGGTGCCGGGGGAACCTGGATCTTGTATATGCCGTTAAGCAGTTTTGCAAGCTCAGGGTCCACTACCGCCGGGAGGAACTGGGCATCGTTCTCGGGCTTGGAGCTGTTGAACAGGTCCTTTGCGCCGAGAGGGGCGACCACTTCGTTTACCAGGGGCATACCGAGGCGGCTTACCTGCACGTAGTCTCCTGTCGAGTCGAGCGTGCCGTCGCCCTTGAGGACGCGGGTACCCCTGCGGCTCGTGGTCGACCAGACGCCGATCACCGCGTTAGCAGAGGTCGGTCCAGCCGGCTTTGCGCCGTCCTTGCTTAGCCTGCTCATTGGGATCTGGAGCGCGATTGTCTGGACGTTGTAGCCCTTGAGACCATCTACGCCGCCACCCGCGTTGCCGGGGAGCTTGCGGACCTGTAGCAGGTTGAACAGATTGAGGTCAACGAAGAAGGCATCGTCGCTTTGTCCAGCGAAGACTTTACCATTGCCTTCAACCAGGTCCTGGATGGCAGCGTTGGAAAGGCTCTCGTAGTTAGGGGTCGATGGCGGGCCGATGTTCACAGGCGGGGTCTTCAAGTTGGCGCCTACCACCGTGGCCTTGCCATCGTCGAACCGGGTCACGCCATAGAGCTGCTTGACATTCCAGTTGGGAGAGTCAAGGTTCTCGATGGGGCCGGTGTTGTAAAGGAAGGTATTGGGGTTGCCCACGACAGTGCGAAACTGGAACTGGTATTGAATGTGGGGCTTGGCGTCACCTACGTTGTCGATGTTGATCGTGTAGAGCGCATTGTCGTCGAACTTAAAGTAGTTCGGACCGCCGGATGGCTCTTCAAAAGGCCAGAAGCTGGCAATGATTGTCACAGTGTCAGGCTTGTCGGGGCTGACAAACGCGTACACGTCGGTGTTGTCCACGGCCGGATCGTCTGCTATCATCGGGGCTTCGCGGTGGCTAGACGCCTGTACGTTACCTGACTGTGTGCCGAACGCTGCCAGGCCAAAAGTCAGCAACAGCGCAAAGGCTGTGTTCAGAATTTTCCCATTTTTCATGATGGTGTTTCTCCTAGTGATACCCTATCCTGAATCGGATAAGGGCTTGTAATATGTAAGCCGTAAGCGAGCTTTGCAACGTTCAGCGCTTCGCCAGTATGAATCCGGCGGTAAACCGAAGTGACGGGAGGAAAGGCCTTCTCGCTCTTTCTGAATAAGCGGCACAGGTTACCCCCTGGCTCAACTCACCTCCTTATTTCAGTTTCTGATTATATCTCATTCGCTCTTTCGCCGTTGTCTGTAATGATGTACGAAGACCGGCTACCTGTGGATTTCATTAGGTGACAATGGAATATTTCCGAATTTGAACGAATAGGCGGGCCAGCAATTCGCGTGCCCACCTATTCCGTCGGTAACTCGTCGGTAACTAGTCGACCAGGTGGTCAGCAGTAACCTCGATGTTACTCTGCTTGCGCCGTCTGTAGAAGAAAAGGCCCGCGAGCGCGATGCCCGCACCGGCTATGGCAATCCCTAGACCGGCGGTGGTAGGAGGCTGTGCCTCGTAACCCTGGAAGGGAGAAGCCATGTAAGGGAAGTTCGATGTGAACGGCTTGTCGTTAGCGTCGATTCCGTCAGTCAGGTCCTTGTTGGGCGAGACATTGTATATCGAAGCGTCACACGGACCTACGGTGCCAACAGCGCCGTAGGCGCACTCCAGAACACGCAGCTCGATGTCGACCACGTCGTCGATAAGGCGGCGTCCGTTCGGGAAGCCGTTGGTGTCGCCCCCGATTAGAGCCAGGCGGTTCGGGCTAGATGAAGGAGCCAGGTTCATGTTCAGCCGGATCATCTCCGAAGCGACAACTGTTGGGAGCTGGTTCACACCCTGTATACCTGTGAGGAACACCGCTACCAGGTCGGTGCGGTTGCTCTCAGGAGCGTTCACCACTGGTGGGTAAAGAGCATTTATCAGGCGAACAGGCTCGGGAGCAAGTACGGCTGCTCCGAAGCGGCCATCGCCATCAGGCCTGGAGAAGTTCCACAGATCCTTGAAGGCGAGAGGAACTACAACTTCGTTCACGAGGGGCATACCGAGGCGTGATACGCCTACCCACTCACCACTGCGCGTGATAGTGCCTTCAAACTGGTCTGTTACGACCGTTTGCTGGCGCTTTGAAGCCGACCAGACGCCTATGACGCCGTTTGTCGCGCCCAGGCTGCTCTTCGGCACTTGAATGGCGGTCGTATGCACGTTGTAACCGGCAACACCGTCCACACCCGCAGCGGCGGGCAACGGTATAAGGTGGGCTTCGTTCAACGGGCGGAGGCCAAGCAGGTCGAAGGCCGAGCCGAGGTCAACAAAGAATGGATCGTCACGAGGACCGGCAAAGACTTTTCCGCCGCCCGCGAGGTTGCGGATAGCCGGGGCCCCCAGATTAGCCTCGTAGTTGGGGGTGGAGCGAGGGCCGATGTTGGCAGGAGCTACCGGCAGGTTATTGCCAAGTACCGTGCTTGTGCCACGAATAAAGCGTCCATTGCTGTCGAACTCACGGGTGATCTTGGTCACGCTGTAGAACTGGCGAACATTCAGGTCGGGGTCGTCAAGCGACGTGACCTGTCCTGTGTTGTACAGGAAAGTGTTCCCACTGCGGTATTCCGTTCGGAAGTCGAAGCGGAAGGTAACGTTGGCGCGTGTGCTGCCGGTGTTATCTATATTTATCTCGTACTGGACGTTTTCCCCAAACTGGTAAAAGTTAGGTCCGGCAGCGGGCTGCTGAAGTGGTATCCAGTTAGCGATTAGTGTAACGGTGTTAGGGTCTTCCGGGCTAACGAACGCATATACGTCCGTACCGTCGGCGACCGGGTCTTCACTGATCAATGGGGCTTCGCGGTGGCTTGAGGCTCCCGCCTGGTTAGCGCTGAAACCGACTGCTGCCAGTCCGAACACCATCAGCGCCGCAAGCGTCGCATTGATAAATCTCAGGGTCTTCAAAGTTTTGCCTCCTAGATGTGTCGTGGGCACGTAATTCGTGCTATTTATAAAGTAGACGTGATAGATTTATAAAGGTCCTGCTCAGATATCCTTCTTCATGTGAGTAAGTATGTTGTGGACGTTTGGGTTATACGTGGGCAGATCAAGAGATCTGCCCACGTATAACCAGGTTTATCTATCGCTCGCATCGACAGTGGACTTGCGGCGAACCGCATACCCACCTGTGAGTATCAGGCCGCCAACGATGGCAACCAGACCGAGCATCAGCCCGTAGATGTCACCGAGGTGATCGATCTGCAGGAGGCCCGTCTTTGGCATACCGGGAGCAGCTACCGGAGGCTGCACGACCGGCGGTTGGCTAGGAGCCAGCATGGCAGCATAGCCAGCATTTCGTGCGCCTGTTCCACCTTCACCACACACAGTGTTGCACTGCGCCAGCGCGACATAGGGGAAGGCATTGCGGAAAGGTACGTCATTAGCATCGACCCCGTCGCCTAGCTGGGCAGCCAGAGGATCGGGTTTGAAGTCGGGGTGGAAGAGCGGGTATGCCGCACCTGCCATTACCTTGATCGATGCATCTACGATATCGTCAGCCAGGCGGCGCCCGTTCGGGAAGCCGGCCATATCGCCACCGAGTACGCCTAGTGAGTTAGGCTGGGCCGATGGGGGTACGCCCATGTTGAGGCGCAACTGCTCTGAAGGCTTGACATTCGGGGGCATGGTCGCACCCTTGATCCCGGTCAGGAAGATCGCAACAAGGTCGTCGCGTGGGGTTGGTGGGACCTGGATATTGTACAGCTTGTTGAGCAGAGTGGGGAACTCAGGGTTGGTTACCTTGGCGAGGAACTGGGCATCATCGGCAGGCTTCGAGTTATTGAAGAGGTCCTTTGCGCCCGTGGGCACAACCACTTCGTTAACAAGAGGCATACCGAGGCGGCTGATCTGAACGAAGTCGCCACTGCCCGTCGGGGCCTTGCCGCCGGTCTGGAGGACACGAGTCGTCTGGCGGCTCGTGGTCGACCATACACCGATAACAGCGTTCGCGTCCGTCGGGGCATTGACTTTAGCCGCATTCGCGGTCAGCTTGGTAATCGGCACCTGAATGGCGATTGTATGGACATTGAAGCCCTTGAGGCTATTGACGCCACCACCCGCGTTGCCGGGTAGCTTACGGATTGTCAGCAGGTCGAATATGCTGAAGTCGATGAAGAACGAGTCGTCAGCCTGCCCTGCGAACACTTTGCTTCCGTCGCTGAGGTCATAAATACCTGCGTTGGAGAGTGCCTCGTAGTTTGGCGTCGACTTGGGGCCGACGTTTACGGGTGGCGTCAACAGGTTCTTCCCGACCTCGGTCGGCGTGCCGTTTTCCATACGTGTGACAGTGTATCTCTGCTTCACGTTGAGGTTGGGCGAGTCTATGCTCTCGATGGGCCCGCCGTTATAGTGAGAAGTATCAGGATTTGTAAGCGTAGTATTGAAGCGGAACTGGTAGCTGATGTGTTTCTGCGCGTCGCCTACATTATCGACGTTGATTTCATAGAGAACATCGTCGTCGAAGCGGTAGAAGTTAGGACCGTTACCCGGGTCCTCTAACGGGATGAAGTTCGCGATAAGGGTAACGGTATCCGGCTTGTCAGGGCTGACAAACGCGTAAAGATCCGTGTTGTCTGCGAACTGATCCTTGACTATCATCGGCGCTTCGCGGTGGCTGGACGCCTGTACATTGCCTGACTGGGTACCAAACGCCGCCAGACTAAGAGTCAGCGTCAGCGCGAGGGCCGAGTTCAGAACTTTCACAATTTTCATATAGATATGTCTCCTCTTGGTGCCCCTTTTTGCAACGAAAGGGAGTTATTGAAACCAATTTGTAAGCGAGGTTCTCTACCCGTCGTACTTCACTGGTCTTTGTTCGGTTTGGGACCCCACATGCGAAAAGAATTTCCTTCTGATCCCTCCAGATGACTTGCACAGGCTGCCCCCTAGCTCTTATCACCCCCTTGGCTTAGTTTGTCATATTCCCGCTGGTAGGTCTCTAGTGATGTACGGAGATATAGTGACTATGGATTGCACTCTGAAGAATCTGGACCACACCTAGAAAGAGTTTGCAAGAAATGTATGAGATGTTTCGCACGAAAATGGCGGCTGCCTATAACAGACGTGGAAAAGTGCCCCAAATTGGGGGTTGACAGGGTGCTGAACCCTTGCTATACTAGCGGCAGAATGCATAACCTCAATAAGGGGGCAGAAGAGTTGTCAATGGATAACACCACCACTATCGTCTATCGCTTCGGCGGAGCGCCTACGTTCCCGCTTCAGCGGAGGAGTCTGCCCATTTTCAGATAGGTTTCATCTGATGTAAACCGACTGGCTGTGGGAGCACTCTCAATCCCACGGCTTTTTTGTTGCCCCGAACCGGGCGCATGTAAAACGAAAGGCTGTGGGAACCGCAACTCCCGCAGCCTTTTCGTTTTTACTTTTACCCGATCTGGAGAAGACCTTGAAAGCAGGTAGCAACACAACAAGTACGGTAAATACACCAAATAAGGCGGAGAACAACGTCATGAGAGCTTACGAGAACCTGGTGAAACCAAAGGAGCCACAACAGATCGATAACATCGCCGAAGCTGCCCTTGAATTGTATGGGTTGGCAGGCGCGCAGTTGGAGATGGTTGGTAGTGGGGACAACTTGCTTTTCCAGGTAGATATACCATCAGGCATAAGTAAAGCACCGCACCCCTATCTGGGCCGCATAGACGGCAAGCGCTTTCTATTACAGGTGCGCGAAGCAGGTACTGAGGGCGAGCTTTCGATGTACAGCGAGGTCGCTTGGCTGGCTGAACTGCTGCGCGAGACCGATCTGAATTGCCCAGAGCCTGTTCCCGCCTGGGATGGCTCGCTCGTCGCGGAAGTCGCCGTGGACGAGGCTGACTATCGAATGCAGCAATGCGTGCTGTTCCGCTGGTCCGAAGGCGAGCTATCGCTTTATCTGGAGATGCTGGCAGGGCAAGCATGGCAGACCGCTAACTAACAGTCGTTACCCTATGGACGAGTATTTCCCGCGTCGCCCATAACGTAAACACTAATTTGGAACTAAGATGCTAACTGTTGAAACAAAAGTAAAAACCGGCTACAAACAATATGGAGATCTGCTCCTCAGATATCTGAAGCCTCAGAAGCTCCAAGTCTATCTGCTCCTGGCGCTGCTCTTCGTCAGTATTGGAGTACAGCTTGCCGGCCCGCAGGTCCTCAGGTACTTCATAGATACAGCGACAGATGGCGGGGCGCTGCCTGCGCTCCTATCCGCCGCGCTCCTTTTCCTGGGGTTGACCCTTTTTAATCAGGTGCTCACCGTAGTCGCAACCTACTTTGGTGAGAACGTTGGCTGGACCGCGACCAACATGCTAAGAGTCGACCTGACTCTGCACTGTCTCAGGCTCGACATGTCCTTCCACAAGGCGCGCACTCCCGGCGAGATGATCGAGCGCATAGACGGCGACGTGAACGCGCTCTCGAAGTTCTTCTCGCAGTTTGTCATACAGGTGCTGGGTAACGCGGTTCTGATGGCAGGTGTGCTTGTGCTACTGATGCGGGAGGACTGGAGGATAGGGATTGCGCTCAGCCTCTTTGCCGTTTTGTCGGTCTTCGTGCTGAACAAGAGCCGCAACATCGCTGTCCCCGCGATGACCGCCGAGCGCGAAGCAAGCGCAAACCTCTTCGGGTTCCTTGAAGAACGCCTTGCGGGGCTGCCCGACATCAGGGCGAACGGGGCCGGCGCTCATGTGATGAGCGGAATGTACAATGCGGCCCGTGAGCTTTTCAGGCGTGGGCGCAAAGCCTGGCAGATGGATGCCCTTCTCTGGATGATAACCATCACCCTGTTCACAATGGGCTACGTGGTCGCCTTCTCGATAGGGGCTTACCTCTTTGGAGCGGGCGCGGTCACGATTGGCACGATGTACCTCTTCTTTCAATATACGGAGCTACTTCGCAGGCCCCTCGACCAGCTTACCGACCAGTTCAAGGAGCTACAGAAAGCGAGCGCCGGCATAACGCGCGTGCAAGAACTTTATAGCACGACGGCAACCATCAACGACGGCCCCGGTATCGACTTCCCGGACGGCCCGCTTTCGGTGAGGTTCGAGGATGTGTCGTTCGGCTACGGTGACGAGGAGATGGTGCTGACGGACCTGACCTTCAACCTGAAACCGGGTGTGGTTCTTGGCCTCCTGGGTCGCACAGGCAGCGGTAAGACCACAGTTACCCGCCTGCTCTTCAGGCTATACGATCCTGAAAACGGCATTATCCGGTTAGGCGGCGAAGATATACGCAACGCCCGGTTGTCCGACCTCCGCAGACATATCGGCATGGTCACTCAGGACGTTCAGCTTTTCCAGGCTTCCGTGCGCGACAACCTGACCCTCTTCGACCGCTCTATAGCGGACGACCATATACTGCAAGTGCTCAGGGACATCGGTCTATACAGTTGGTACCAGTCGCTGCCGGACGGGCTTGACACGGAGCTTGGGCCAGGAGGCGGTGGCCTATCGGCGGGCGAGGCACAACTACTCGCCTTTACGCGAGTCTTCCTGGAAGACCCAGGGCTTGTAATACTCGACGAGGCATCTTCCAGGCTAGACCCAGCCACCGAGCAGCTAATTGAGAGGGCGGTCGACCGCCTGTTGAAGGATAGAACCGTGATCATAATAGCCCATCGTCTCGCTACGGTCCAGCGTGCAGACGAGATAATGATACTGGACAACGGCCGGATAATGGAGCACGGCCCTCGCGCTCGGCTGGCCGCGGACTCTCATTCGCGTTTCAGCTATCTGCTGCGAGCAGGCCTCAAGGAGGTATTGGTATGAGCCAGACACGTACAATCTGGCGGCTCGCACTCTACCGTCCCAAGCTCTACCTGCTGAACTTTCTGCTCTGGACCCTCTTTTATACAGCGCCTCTTGCAACAGGGCTGATCATCAAGGCGTTCTTCGACACCCTGTCGAGCGGTGCCCAGGTCGGTGCCAATGTATGGTTCTTGATCGCCCTGCTTATCGGCGCTGCGGCGGGTCGAATGGTAGCTCTCTACCTCGGCATAGTCAGCTGGTCCAGCTTCTGGTTCACGATAGAAGCCCTCTTGCGTGCGAATATGCTTGGCTGGATAGTCCAGGGTCCGGGACCGCGCGCTCTCCAGAAGTCAACGGGTGAGACGGTCAGCACATTCCGCGACGATGTAGAGGCAGTGCTTGACTATATGGACGGTTGGCTCGACCTGACAGGCGAAGCGGTCTTCACGATAATTGCGCTGGCGATCATGGTGGCTATAGACCCGATGATCACGGTGGTATCGGCGCTGCCTCTCGTGGTCATAGTGGCGGCCGCCAACTTATTCACTTCACGCTTGAAAAGGTATCGCCAGGCTGCGCGTGAGACCACGGCCCGAGTTACAGGCTGCATAGGCGAGCTGTTCGGCGGAGTGCAAGCCATCAAAGTAGCTAACGCTGAAGAGCAGGTCATCGGCCACTTCCGGGTCCTGAGTGACAAGCGTCGAAAGGCCGCGCTCATGGATAGCCTTCTCACGCAGCTCATCGACTCGTTCAACGTGAATACCGTCAGTCTCGGTACGGGGATTATCCTTATCCTGGCTGCTCAGTCGATGCAGGCGGGGCGCTTCACCGTGGGTGACTTCGCGCTGTTTGTGAGCTACCTGGGTGGTTTAGCGGGAGCGCCTCGCATGGTCGGGAGGATGTTTGCGCGCTTCAAACAGACCAGCATCTCTGTAGACCGCATGAATACGCTTCTGGATGGAGCGCCCATAGGAACTCTCCCAGCGCACTCCCCGGTCTATATCCATGAAGCCTCCCCACCGGTGCCTTATATGCCTAAGGCGAAAGCGGACGTACTGAACGAGCTACGGGTTTCGGGACTGTCCTACCACTATCCTGGAACCGACAAGGGCATCGAAAGCATCGACTTCACGCTACGACAAGGCTCATTCACGGTGATCACGGGGCGAATCGGTTCAGGCAAGACTACCCTCTTGCACTCTTTGCTTGGGATTCTGCCTAAAGACGAAGGCATCATTGAGTGGAATGGTGTGCCTGTGGCAGACCCTGCAACGTTCCTTGTCCCTCCGCGCAGTGCCTACACACCGCAGGTGCCACGGCTCTTCAGCGAGACCCTCCGCGACAACATCCTCATGGGTCTGCCCGAAGAGATGACCAATATCGATGTAGCAATGCATACAGCGGTAATGGAGCGCGACCTCGAAACGATGGATGGGGGTTTGGAAACCATTGTGGGACCCAGGGGTGTGCGTCTTTCGGGCGGGCAGATACAACGCACTGCCGCCGCGCGTATGTTCGTGCGTGAGGCGGAGCTGATGGTATTCGACGACCTCTCAAGCGCCCTCGACGTTGAAACCGAGCACATTCTATGGAGCCGCCTCTTTAACGGGCGGGCCGCAACCTGCCTGGTGGTTTCACACCGCCGGGCCGCCTTACGCCGTGCTGACAACATCATTCTGCTCAAGGAGGGGAAGATAGAGGCGGAAGGTACTTTGGATCATCTGCTCGATACATCCGAGGAGATGAGAAGACTGTGGATTGGCGATGCGCACGCCCCCGTGCTGGATGCATTGAACGCTCAGGATGAGGTAAACGTGGCATAATCAGAGGAACAGAACCTAACAACCACAGAAGAAATAAGAAGAACGGAGATCATCTAAGCGATGCGTCTCCGTTCTTCTTATTTGCGTCTGCCGAACCGACCGTGGCATATATTTTGCACTAATGGTGTGCGCTGTGCCCGCACTGTTTCGGTGGGACAGCCGATGAGGCAGTCGGAACATACTCTTTTCAGATTTACGGAGGTATAAAATGGCTACAGTCGTTGGGTTATTTGACTCACGGGACCAGGCGCAATCTGCTATCGAGCAACTGCGCAGCATGAATATTTCGGCTAGTGATATCAGTGTGGCAATGCGCTCAGGCACTGAGACAACCGAGACTGATGTTGTAACTACAGACGCGGGCGGCGGTGGCGCTGTTACAGGCGCTGTCGGCGGCGGTGTGCTCGGTGGTCTTGCCGGTCTTCTCGTCGGCGTAGGCGCACTTGCTATCCCAGGTGTAGGCCCGATAGTTGCGGCAGGACCCCTTGCCACAACACTGGTCGGCGCGGGTATCGGCGCTGCTACGGGTGGTCTGATAGGCGCACTTGTTGACGCAGGCGTACCCGAGGAAGAGGCGCGCATCTATCAGACAGGCATTGAGCGCGGTGGAGTGCTCGTGACGGCACGCGTGCCGGACGGCCAGGAAAATAGCGCACGTAGCATCTTCAACCAGTACGGCGCACGCGACGTTCGTCGTGACGCTGAAAGCCTGTACAGCGATCCTAACTACCGCTATGGCTCGACAGGTGGAGACCGTGGCCCCGGTGGTGTCGGCGCGGAAGCAGCGGGCGGACTTGGCGGCGCGGCAGCGGGTGCGGCAATCGGCGCAGCCGTGGCCGGACCTCTTGGTGTTGGCATAGGCGCAGTTATCGGTGGAGCCGCAGGCGCGGCAGCAGGTGGCGCGGCAAAGGGCGACGACGCGGGCGATGAGGTTGGAACTACCGCTGGTGGCGGCGCAGGCGCCGTAACTGGCGCTGCCCTCGGCGCTATAGGTGGACCAATCGGCATGGCTGCGGGTGGCGCGATTGGCGCGGCAGTTGGCGCGGCAGCCGGTAAGGGCGCGAGTGATGCTGTTGAAGAAGCGGCCGACAGCGATGGTATGGCCTATGACGGTGGTCGCCGCGTTAGTGGCGACGATAAGACCAACGAAGCAGTAGGTGGCGCAGGTGGCGCCGTGGCCGGTGGTGTCATAGGCGCTGCTGTTGGCGGTCCTGTGGGCGCTGCCGTTGGCGCAGGCATCGGCGCCGCCGGTGGCGCTGCCGCATCTGATGCTGCCGAAGGTGATAACGATATGGGCGGCTCAGGCGCCGGTGGCGCCGGTGGTGCGGTTACAGGCGGAATCGTCGGCGGAATCGTCGGCGGTCCGGTCGGTGCGGCAGTTGGAGCCGGTCTCGGAGGCGCGGCAGGCGCAGCCGGTGGCGAGCGCGCAGAAGAGGAGATCGAGGGTGGCGATAATATGGGTGGCGGCATGAGCAGCCACGACCACAGCCATGATCATGGCGGAACCTCACATGACCACGGTCACGAGCAGGGCGGCCACCACCAGTAAGATTAATCGTTCTGGCCCCGAGGTATCCACGGGTCGGACATTAATGCCAAAACCGGCGGCGCTCATGCCGCCGGTTTTGGCATTAACATGATGGCACGCGTAATGCTAGTTAGTTGTCCACTCACTGGTACGTACTTTGTTATCAGGTCAGGACGCCACCCCTGAATAAGCTGGCTCCAAGCTAACCGGCCTGTGCAGAGCAAACAACAGAGACTATCAGGCTCGGTTAAATTACTTCAATGAGGCAATGAGGCAATGAGGCAATGAGGAGGTAGCATAGACAGCTATAGAAGCAGCGGATCAGGATCTGATAGCGACAACATGGGCGGCTCTTCGGGTGGATCATCCGGTGGCGGCTCATCGAGCGGCGGCATGGACGGTTCCGGTGGAGGTGGCAGGAGCGGCTCATAAGAGCAGCTATTTGTAGCGTAATCGATTAGTTTTAGGAGGTAATTGCAATGGGTCAAACAGCCGGTGATAAAGCACAGGACAAGTTCTCAGAAGGCAAGCCGAGCAGCAGCGCGGGCGGGTCTATGGATAGTGATGAGGGTACAAACGACAGAGATGTTACCGTAACCCCCAACACAGGCATGACAAGCAGCGGCAGCACGGGCGGCGGCATGGGCAAGACCGGCAGTGGCGATGACACTACTGTTGGCACAGGCTCAAGCCAGTCATAACCCGCGACGGACCCATTGCAGCACTAGAGGACGGTTGATACTCTTTGAGTAGTAAACCGTCACGTGAGCAATAACCTGGTCCGGCACCGATATTCTTTGTACTGCCTGCACAAGCATGCGAAGGTGAAATCAAAGGGAAGCGTTTGCTTCCCTTTTTCATGCCCTTCCCAGCCTCCTTTTCCACTCTCCACGCCCTGGCCGCATCGTGATATAATCAGAACTGCGCCAGACATCGTACGTTTGGCCTGACCAGGCACCCTACCCCGGAGGACCTTCTTTATGGCTGCTGTTTATTCCGCGACCGACACCCATCTCAAGCAACTCGCCTATCAACACATTCTCACGGTAGAGCAGTTCACTCCTGAAGTGCTCGAAGCCCTCTTCGGGCTTGCTCAGAGGATGGACCGCCAGGTCGAGACCGGTCACGGTGAGCAGTTGCTCGCCAACCGTGTAATCGCAAATGCATTCTACGAACCGTCCACTCGTACCGACCTATCGTTTCAGTCGGCCACTCAGAGGCTGGGGGGGCGGGTAATCTCAACAGCGGGTGGCGTGCAATATTCGTCCGTCACCAAAGGTGAGAGCCTGCACGACACCATCAAGACGATTGCTTGCTACGCCGACGCGATAGTCTTGCGCCACCCAACTCGCGGCTCGGCGCGTGAGGCGGCAGAGGCGGCGGACGCGCTAAGGATGTCGCTCCATCGCCCCACGCCGATTATCAACGCAGGCGATGGCACAGGAGAGCACCCGACGCAGGCGCTACTCGACCTGTACACGATCAAAGACAGGTTCGGCGCGAATATCGACGGCCTCACTATTGGCTTCCTCGGCGACCTCCGCAATGGCCGCACTGTGCATTCGCTCATCAAGCTGCTAGCCATCGACCACTGCCATGTGAAAGTCGTCTGTATTGCCCCTGAAAGCCTATCCATGCCGTCCGAGTACGTAGAGTTCGCACGCTCGCGCCAGATGCCCGTCGAAGAAACACAGGACTTGCAAGAAGCAATAGGCGATCTCGATGTTCTCTACGTGACCCGCGTCCAGCGCGAAAGATTTGTCGCCCAGGAGATGGAAGACCTCTCAGCCAAAGTGTATGGGATGTCGGTAGATGCCCTCGACGCGCAGCGCAAAGACGCTCTCAGGCCTCTCGCCGAGCAAAACGCCGCCCAGGAGTACCTGGCGGCCAGGGATACCTATGTGGTCGACCCGATGATGCTCAGTCAGGCGCGGAAAAATATGATCCTCCTTCACCCACTGCCCCGTGTCAACGAAATCCCGGAGGAAGTGGACACAGACGACCGAGCATACTACTTCCGCCAGGTCCAGAACGGCCTCTATATTCGCATGGCCCTCCTTGCCTCAGTGCTGGATTGCTTGCGCTGAGGGGCTAACTAATCAGTCAGACCCGCCAGATAGTGCAAGCTCACATTATGGTCCCGGCATTCGCACGCCTCGCGGCCGTTTGCCCAGGAAAGTCACCTGAGGAGTACACTTTGACGGACCCGAAGAAACAACAAGAAGAAGCCAGCAATAAACGCAAAGTCGAGATAGACGACCTGTATCGTTTCAGGCTGCTCTCCGATCCCCAGGTGTCTCCAAACGGTAAGAACGTAGCCTTCGTACTTACTCGCCTTCGCAAGAAACAAGATGACTACGCATCAAATATCTGGATCGTACCTACAGATAAGAGTGTTGAAGCCCGCAAGTTCACAGGCAGTGACAAGCGCGATTACAACCCTCGCTGGTCGCCCGATGGAGGCGAATTAGGATTTATCTCCACGCGTTCCGGCAAACCGCAGGTGTGGATAATCCGGCTGGACGGAGGCGAAGCGCGACAGCTAACCCGTATGAAGAGGGGAGTTGGCGAGTTCGAGTGGTCTACTGATGGTAGATGGATCGCTTTCACCTACTCGGTAGAGGAAGATGAATATCCAGGCAAACCTAAAAGCGAAGAACCGGAAGAGACTGGGAACGGCAAGACTTCAAACAATGAGCAAAATAGAGAGCCAGGAGCCATAAGCGAAGAAGGTTTCGCGTCAGGACTGCCGCCTGCCGGTGACTGGCCTGAAGACGAAGAGAACACAAATGACGAAGATGAAAAGAAAGACCGGGTTCGCGTCACCACACGCTTGCGTTACAAGTTCGACGGGCAAGGTTTGCTCGAGCGGCGATCTCACCTTTTCCTGGTGAAAAACAAAGGCGGCGAGCCTAAACAGTTGACGCACGGAGATTGGGATGCGCGCACTCCACGTTGGTCATCGGATGGCAAAACGCTGGCATTCATAGCTAATCAGGAAGAGGACGCAGATTACCACAATATCCAGGATATTTTCTTGCTGCCAATCTCCAAAGATGGAGAACCAGGCGCGCAACGGCGCGTGACCAACCATGATTGCACTATCACAAACATGGATTGGCTGCCATCAGGTGAAGGTTTCGCCCTGTTTGCTCACGACCGTATCGATGAAGGCGCGCTCGCCACGAACCTGCAAGTCTGGACGGTCCCAGTTAAGGGCGGCCCGCCCAACAAACTGACTCGCAGCTTCGACCGCAGCGTAGGTTACTGGCTAAACTCGGACCTTCGTTCAGCGGCAGGCGAGATGCGCCCCCGTTTCAGTCGAGACGGCTCGCTCATCTACTTTATGGCTCTGAATGGCGGGACAGTACAGATTTTTTCGGTGCCGGTCACGGGCGGAGAGGTGAAGCAGGTTGTCGGTGGTGAGCGTGCGGCGCTGAACTTTGATGTCTCAGAAGATGCCGTGATTTTCGCCGCTAGCGAACCAACCCTACCCAACGATCTCTTCAGGGCAGACCTGAGTGGAGAAAGCGAGATCGCACTCACAGCCGTCAATAATGATATACAGGGAGGTAGGGGCATGGCGTGCCATGCCCTGTTCTTGAGCGAGCCGGAAGAGTTCTGGATAGAAAGGCCGGGAGGAACCCGCATCCAGGGCTGGTTGCTCAAGCCTCCCGACTTCAAGCCGGACAGCAAATATCCACTCGTGCTCCAGATCCATGGAGGCCCGCACACAAGCTATGGAAGCGCCTACTTCCACGAGTTTCAGGTCATGGCCGCGCGCGGATATGTAGTTCTATATACAAACCCTCGTGGCAGCCAGGGCTACGGCCAGGAGTTCACTGACGTAATCCGTGACGACTGGGGCGGTATCGACTACGAGGATATTATGGCTTGTGTAGATTACGCAATGAGCCAATCATATGTCGATAATAAGCGCCTGGGATTGGCTGGTGGCTCCTATGGCGGTTACATGGTCACCTGGATCATAGGCCATGACCAACGATTCAAGGCTGCTGTAGCGAGCCGAATGGTCTCTAATCTTTACAGCGCATGGGGCACGGGCGACATGACGTGGGCGCTCTGGAACTGGCAGTTTCATGGCACTCCACGCGAGCGGACCGATCTTTACCTAGAACGTTCACCCGTTACCTACGTAGAGGAGATGCGCACGCCACTTCTCATCACGCATGCCGAGGATGACCACCGCACTAATATTGAGCAGGCACAGCAGGTATATACAGCGCTCAAGCTGCTGAAGCGTGAAGTGAAAATGGTGCTGCTGCCCTCGGGCGGGCATGACGTGTCGCGCAGCGGCAAGCCCTCGGTGCGGGTCGAGAGAATGCGCCAGATAGTCGACTGGGTCGACAAATACCTGCAACTCGATCACAATTCATAATTCAAAACTCCGATTTACAGCCCTCGTGAGCGTGTGCTATAATTCGCGGAGTCAGGCGATCACACATGCCAAACCCCGACTCCCCAGGTAACGAAGAGATAGGAACGTGCGGCAGCCATGTACAAAGGTCTTTCAGTCTCCGTAGTCATACCATGCTTCAACGAAGAGCATGGTATCGCGTCGGTCCTCGGCAATATGCCCGGTTACGTAGACCAGGTTGTAGTCGTCGATAACAACTCCACGGATGAAACCGGACGCATCGCTAAAGAACTGGGCGCAGAAGTCATATTCGAGACGAAGAAGGGCTACGGCAACGCATACCAGGCGGGCTTCCCGCACGCCCGCTGCGACATCGTAGCGACCGCCGACGGAGACGGAACCTACCCTACCGAAGCAATCGGGCCAATTATCGACCACATGCTGACAAACAAGCTCGATTTCGTCTCGGCAAGTCGCTTCCCTCTCCAGAATCGCAAGGCTATGCGCTTCAGGAACCTGCTCGGCAATATGATACTGACCTATACCACCCGCCTGCTCTGGTTACGCTGGATAGCCGATTCGCAGTCCGGTATGTGGGTTTTTCGGCGCGAAGTCCTGGATCAAGTGAAACCTGAGAACCCTGGTATGCCCTTCTCCGAAGAGATAAAGCTGCTGGTAATAGACAACCCACGTTTGCGCTTCGGTGAGTATCACGTTGGCTACAGCGAGCGCATAGGGGAGACCAAGCTCTTCCCCTGGACCGACGGTGTTGACAACATCCTTTTTCTGTTCAGGCTCCGGCTGCGTGGCACCAGGCTGGAGAAGCTGATAGCGCGACGAGGCAAAGCACAAGGGAAGGCTTCGGATACCGGCACATAGGTACATCTGATTCCCTGGATAACGTGCCTCTGTATCTAATTACCCACTTATGTCAACTCTAAACCCCCTCAAAGTATTCCAGGTAGGTGAGCTTTCCACTTATCTCCAGGAGCTACTTGAAAGCAACGAGCACCTCTCCGACTGCTGGGTGTCGGGCGAAGTGTCCAACCTGTCGCAGACGGGGTCGGGACACTATTTCTTCACGATCAAGGACCGCGAAGCCCAGCTAAAGTGCGTGCTCTTTCGCCAGAAGGCCATCTGGCAGACAGTGCTCCCTGCCAACGGCTCGGCGGTAGTGGCGCACGGGTATGTCTCTATCTACGAATCGACCGGCAACCTCCAATTCTACGTCGATATGCTCCAGGAAGAAGGCCAGGGCGCGCTCTTCCTGGCATACGAACAACTGAAGTTGGCGCTCGAAGCCCAGGGATTATTTTCCGAGGAACGTAAGAGACCTCTGCCTCTTTTCCCGCGCAGGATAGGCCTGGTGACATCACCACAGGCAGCAGCGCTTCAAGACATCCTCACCGTGTTGGAACGCCGCTACCCGATTGCCGAGGTGATCCTTGCGCCCTGCCAGGTCCAGGGCGCCGGAGCTTCCCGGCAGATAGCGAGCAGCATTTTTGCCCTGAATACGCTCGATGGCGATGAAGCCGTAGACCTTATTATCGTGGCGCGGGGCGGCGGCTCGATAGAGGAGTTGTGGTCGTTCAATGAGGAAATAGTAGCGCGAGCTGTATTTGCTTCTCATGTACCTGTGCTGAGCGGTGTAGGCCACGAGACTGATACCACAATCATAGACCACGTGGCTGACCTGCGCGCACCCACTCCATCAGCGGCGGCGGAGCTTGCCACACCCGACATCCTCGATCTGAGCGCGGCTGTCGATTCGATGGAACGGCTCATCATCAACGACATTCGAGGCCGTCTGGCTATTGCATGGGACGAACTGGAATCGACGCGCGAGCAGCTTGGGCGTCTTTCCCCAGTGTGGCAGGTAAGCAACGACCGCGAACGCATTACTGTGCTCGCGGCGAGCGCAACAACATCCCTACGCCACCTCTTGAGCCTGCAAACTGAGCGCGTCAAGAGCGCCAGGGGCCGCCTGGATGCCCTTTCGCCCCTCCAGATACTGAAGCGAGGATACGCAATCGTCCGCGACCTCGATACCGGCACCGTAGTGAGTAATCTTAGTGACACCGAACCGGGACACCTCCTGGAAATACGTGTGAGCGACGGCGCATTTGGTGCGCGGGTGCAAGACGCAAAACCGTAGGGGCGAACCCGTGTGCCCGCCCTGATGCGGATCGTACCTATCTAAAGCTGAAAAGAGGAAAGAGATGACAAGAGGCAGTAGTGCAACCGCGCACGGAGATAACAGCGAGACATTCGAGCAGAGTTTCCAACGCTTGCAAGAAGTCGTGCAGAAGTTGAGCGAAGGGAATCTGACGCTACAGGAGGCCCTTGCTGCTTTCGAGGAAGGGATGGCTCTCACGGAGTCGTGCTCAAGTATGCTTGACCAGGCAGAATTACGGGTAAAGCAGGTGAGCGAACGGGCGATGCGAGCAGGCCAGGCAGCCTTAGCAGAGCTAGAGGGCGGTATGCGGAAACCAATGAATTCGCAGAGCGAAGAAGCTGCTACCGACGACCCGGAATTGGTAACCTTCGAGGTCGAGACCTTCGAGACCACACTCATATTCGACGCGCCCCTGGAGAAATCATCCGTCGTCTCCAATCCAAAATCCAAAATCGGGGTGCCCCCTGGGCCACCAAAATACAGCCCGATCTCCGCGACGCCCGATCTCCGCGACGCCCGATCTCCGCGACGCTTGATCTCCGCGACGCCCGATCTCCGCGACGCCCGATCTCGAGCGATCCGATCACCCGAGCACGCCGAGTTCTAAAGGCCCCCCGCTTGGGGGGGGCAAGCCGCGCGAAGCGCGTACCGTTACGCCCGAGCCCCCCATGGGGGGAAATGACGGTACGCCCCCCGCGTGCGGGGGGCGTACCGTTT
>JBBRVL010000022.1:0-18559 GCA_038246925.1 Chloroflexia bacterium | reverse complement strand
GATCGATCGTGCCCAGGATCGGCGAACCGGTCGCGTTGATCTGCGGCTCCTTTTCGAGGACATTGTACACGTTGGCACTCAGGCGAAGATCCTCAAACAGATGCCGGGTCCAGCCCTTGGGCTGCCAGCGGTCACCTCCAAAGTCATACGAGATATTCGCATCCCACAGGAGGACGGACTTGTTGAACTGGGTGTTGTTGTTGAAATACGTCCCGCCCGGGAAATAACGACCGACATACGGCGAGGTGTAGGTGGCCGTGACACCTGCGCCCACCGGGCCGCGGTTCCACGTCAGGACGCCCGTTCCGCGCCAATAGCCTCCGGGAAGATTGTCCCGCGGCAGGGCATCCGGGGCCCCCCGGAGCAGGGCCCGCTTGGGCTTGTTGGCGGTGAGCCTCAGGCTGAAGTTCCCCAGCCGATCGACCCGGCGGATGTAGCGGAGCTGGTAGTCCAGGCCCGCCGCCTCGTAACTGGACAGATTGATTGAGCGTACATCCGCTCCGGTGATGATGCCGGGAATCCCGGCGGCGACGTCCGCCGGCGAGGCCTCGGCCCGGGTCAGGCGCTCCGGAAAGTTGCGGATGATCTCCGGCAGAGATCCACCCACGCGATCGGTCTGCTTGATTTCGTAGTAGTCGATCGAAAACGAAAGTCCCTTCGCGAATGGCACCTCCAGCAGCACGCCCAGATTGAGATTCTCCGACTCCTCCGGTTTGAGGGCCAGATTGCCCCCTTGGCGCTGGACCACCGCGCCCGTGACGATTTCGCCGTTGCGCTCCGGATCGAAGATGGCTGCGCCAATGCCAATGATGACGTTCGAATCGCGCATGGGCGCGTAGGTCTGGGACAACGTCGGTGCCTTGAACCCGTTTCCAAAACTGCCGCGCAGTGCGAGCGCCTTGAACGGGTAATAGAAGAGACTGTAGCGCGGCACCGTCTTGGCACCGAAGTCCGAGTAGTCATCACGCCGGGCGGAAACGTTGGCACCGAGCTTGTGAACCAACTGATTGAAGACAGTCCTGAGATAACTTGGGTGTTGCGGGCAGGGCGCGGAAGCGGCCCATTCTGGGAGAAGCAAGGTTTTGCGCCATCCACTATTGCTATGGAGAAACTTCGGCAGCGAAACGTGAAACGTGAAACGTGATTACGGGACCGCCGAATTATTATTGTTATTCACCGCAGAGACGCAGAGGCGCAGAGAACGTGCAGTGTTTTTGGGGATTAGGGATTAGGGATTAGTGGTCTGTGGCCTATCTTAGCTGACGGCTGACGGCTGACGGCTCACGTTTCACGCTTTATGCCCACTCGCCCACTGGCTTGTTCTGATATACTGTGCCTCAAATGGCAGGAGGTAGCAGCTCTTCAGGAGGAGATATGACAGTCACTGTTCAACAAGACGATTGGAAGAAGATACTCGCCGAGGTGGTCGGCACGTTTTTCTTCTTCTTTATCGGTATAGGCAGCATCGCGGCTGCAAGCTCCGCAGGGGCCTTGGGGCTTGTGGTCGTAGCGCTGGCCCACGGGGTTGCGCTCTCGATAGCGATTTCCGCGCTGGGGCACATATCGGGCGGCCACTTCAACCCGGCCGTGACAATCAGCCTGTTGGTCGCCCGCAAGATTGGCCCCGTGCTCGCTTTACTTTACATAATAGGCCAGATAGCGGGCGGGGTGCTCGCTTCGCTTGCCGTGGCGACGGTCTTGCCTCAGGAGACATGGCAGGCGTTCAAGCTCGGAACGCCGAGCATCACAGGCATCACATTCACCCAGGGCATCATTCTCGAAGCGATATTGACCTTCTTCCTGGTTATAGCCGTCTTCGGCACCGCAATCGATCCTCGCGCCAATAGTGTCGGGGGCTTCGGGATCGGCCTGACCGTCTTTGTCGATATACTGATGGGCGGGCCTTTCTCAGGCGCGATTATGAACCCGGCGAGAGCGCTAGCGCCCGCTATCGTTTCGGGCAACTGGAACTCCGACCAGATTATCTATTGGATCGGCCCTATTCTCGGCGGGGTAATAGCTGCCCTCATCTACTCAACCCTCTTCTTGCCGAAGGAAGACGATCCGGTTATCAAAGCGCCCTCTATTACGGGCCGGACCCTTGAGCCGCCGCTCAGCGAGCCGGGACTCTTGAAGGACTGATCCTGTATGGCTTTCGCGTTTGCCCGCGTTGCGGCTTTGTTATTGGTCTTCGCCATGACCGTTCCGGGATCACTATCGAGCGAACCTGATAGCGCGGCAGCCCGCCAGATTATGCCCTGCCGCTCCTTTGTGGAGACCGGCAAGACCGTGTGCAATCGCTTCCTCCTCTACTGGGAGAATAACGGCGGCCTCCCACAACAGGGCTATCCCGTTAGCGGTGAGTTCAGAGAGCAATCAGACGTAGACGGCAAGACTTATACTGTCCAGTATTTCGAGCGGGCGGTATTCGAACTGCACTCTGAGAACAAACCTCTTTATGACGTGCTGCTGAGTTTGCTAGGGAGGTTCGAGTACAACAGACGCTATTATCGAGAAGGGGTGCCTGGCCCTGAGCAAAAGGCGAGTACCGATAATCCTCTCTTCTTCGGAAAGACGGGTCGCACCATAGGTGGTTCTTTTCGCGCTTACTGGGAGCAGCACGGTGGCCTCCCACAACAGGGCTACCCCATAACCGACGAGTTCAGCGAGAAGAGCGAGATAGACGGAAAGACTTACCGCGTCCAGTATTTCGAGCGGGCGGTATTCGAACTGCACTCTGAGAACAAGGCACCCTATAACGTATTACTGTCGCACGTGGGCCTGCTCAGGCTCAAGGCCAAATACGCCGGTAGGGAGCCGGGCGCGCCATCCCCAACAGCCGCAGCCGACCCTTATGCAACGTTACGAGCACGCCCCTTGAAGCTGCCCGTCCTTGCTCCCGGCCAGCCATGTCCGAAGGCTGCCGGGCGCATAGTATCACCCTCCTTCGGGCCTGCGCTGGGGAATGGGCCTGTCTACCCTGTAGGATTTGGCACGGCAGGCGTGTTCGACCTCGCGGGCGCTCAGGAGGAGGGTGGCTGGCTCTATGCGAAAGTATTGTGGGTAGCAGCTCCTTCATTCCGAGGTCCTGTGCTGGTACGAGGTCGCAGGCTTGATGCTTCCGGCGATCTGAGGTTCGAGCGTGGCCCTGATCCGGTCGCAGAGCTTACGCTGCATACCAACGCCCACCCGCCTGATGCTGCCGGCTGGATCGACTGGCCTTCATACACTCGCCTCCGTGGGCCCGGTTGCTACGCCTACCAGGTAGACGCGCCCGACTTCACCCTGATGATACCCTTCGAGATGCGATGACCAAATTATTACTAATCTTGGCTATCGACCACTCGTGATTTGGAAGAGAACGCTAATGTCAACACTTCTCACAGTCTTAACTTGCGTGTCGCTCCATCAAATCAAATACGAGGTTTATCAGTTCATCAGGGCGATTGGTTATGCCAAATGCATGGGCAGGAACACCCTTGTCAGGATTTACGGCACCAACGTAGAATATCACCTTCTTATCCATTCCTAAAGGATGAGCTTCTTTGAGCAACCTCAACCCGTCGTCTGCAATACCATTGCGCTCCATATCAGAAACGAGTACGTTGTATCGTGTTTTTGAGAGCAGCATTAGAGCGTCACTTGTAGTAGTTACACAATCCACCAACATTCCCAACGTTTGCATAATCTGGCGTTCGTGAATGTTGTTTCCAGGGTTATCATCTACCCAAAGTACTTTTGCGCCTTTTAGAACGGGGATAACTCGCTGCGCTCGATTCGTAAGCTGCACTCCGGCGTTAACAGGCAATTCGACTGTCTGTGTATCGGCAGCTTTTTCTAATTGCTGTCTGATTGTAAGCTGTAGTTCTACGCCCAACGCACTCACACTATGCATCCTGGGCAGAATGTCGTTCCGTATAGGCTTATAGAAAACAATGAGCACTGTGGCAATGATAATCACCCAAAGAATCTGTGGTGAGAGGCTTATTAGTGCAACAGTAACTGCATCAGACATAAATACACCTGCTGAGAATGGTTCTCAGATATATTCTCGTGCTCATGTTCCGAAGACGTGCAAATCTTGAAAATCAGTAGGCCGCAGATGACGCATTATATCACAGTAAGTAACGAAGTAACGCCACCAACCACCTGTGTGAGCTTCGGGGGTGCGGAAAAACAGAGGTGCAAGTTTCGCATGAGAGCCGTGCCTAGGCATACCACTTGTGAGTCTATAACTAACCTCTGCCCTTTTCTGCACTCCACCACTCATGACGGTTGACGCTCAACTGCGCCGAATGGTATACTTAGCGGCACATCATTCGGGCCTGTAGCTCAGCTGGGAGAGCGTTCGGTTCGCATCCGAAAGGTCAGCGGTTCGAGTCCGCTCAGGTCCACATGCCGGACTCTCACATCATCCTCTATTTTGTGTCGAGGCGAGCCGCTCCGGTGGCTCTTTCTGTTTAAGGAGGTCGAGATGGAGAAAAAGACCGTAAGAGGTTTCTATGAGGACGGGGAAGTGCGCCTCCTCGATCCTGTGCACATGGAGGGCTGCTGGAACCTGGAGATCACGTTCGTTGAGCAGGTGGAGGACGAAAGTTTACTTCTAGATGCAGACCCCCACCGTTCCAAGACAGCGCATAAAGCTGACCGCCTGGAAGAGCTTCATCGCCAGCTAGAAGACACCCGCCCCCAGACGGGCCCTATATAGTACACGACAACAATTACGAAATAGGACGGAACCGCCAAGACGCCAAGATCGCCAAGTGGTTCTGCTTCGCATTCAGGCCAAGAGTTTTATTGTTTTGCATTACGAATTAGGCGTAATTAGTGTTTCGTCAGGCGCTCTTTAGCTTGTTCTCTAGGGCGGCACGCACGGCAGCGAACTCGTCCCAGGGTAGCTCCTCTTGCCCGTAGCACATCGAGCTTTCGTGTGACTTGCCACAGGCAAGAACAATGTCGCCGGGCCGTGCCTTATCTATAGCGAATGCTATTGCTTCGGCACGATCGGGTACTTGCCAGTAATCTACGCCTTCCTGCCTCCCTTCATCTACAAGGCCCTGCGCTACCTCGGCTGAGATGTCCTCAACTCGCTCGGTGCGCGGGTCTTCAGCAGTCAGCACTGTCAAGTCGGCCAGCCGCCCGGAGGCGCTACCCATCATGCGCCGCTTCGCACGGTCGCGCAGGCCCGCGCACCCGAACACTGCTATGACCCTCCCTTTCCTGGAGGCAACCAGGCTTCGGGCAAGCTCCAGCGTCTTCTCCAGGCCGTTAGGGGTATGGGCGAAATCGACCACCACATCGAAGCCGAGCGGGCGCGCCTCTTCTACCCACTCCATGCGCCCGCGTATCCTCTCGACCGCCTTCAGCCCTGCCTGCACAGCCTCTTTGGGCACGCCGAGGGCAAGTGTCGCCCCTATGGCTGCCAGCGCGTTGTAGACGTTGTGCTTGCCCGGCAGCTTCATCTCCACATCTATGTCGGCCACCGGGGTCAGTGCCGTGAAGCGTGTCCCGTCGGCTGTATAGGTAATACTGCTCACGCTGACGTCGGGCTGCTTGTCCCTGTCGAGACCGTAGACCCACTGCATGTCGGCGTGGATTTTCTTCAACCAGGTGTACGATTTGTCGTCGGCATTGATAACGGCCACTTTGGGCGTGCCCTGCTTGCGGTAGCTGCTGTTGAGCGCCTCAAACAACCTGGCCTTGGCGGTCATGTAGTTCTCCCAGTTGCCGTGCCAATCGAGATGCTCGTGCGTGACGTTGGTTACCACAGCCACGTCGTAATCGACGCAGAGGGTGCGGCCCTGGTCGAGCGCGTGCGAGGTGGTCTCCAGCACTGCTACCTCGGTGCCCGCCTCTACCATTTCGTATAAGTAGCGTTGCACGTCGAATGCTTCAGGTGTGGTCACGTGGAAGCCGGTGTCGTAAGCCTGCCCACCTATCTCTGCGCTGATGGTCGAGATCAGGTCTGCTTTGCGTCCTGCTGCCTTTAGAATCGAGTGGATCAGGGTTGAGGTAGTGGTCTTGCCGTCCGTGCCCGTTACACCAATAACCTGTAGTTTGCGGGATGGGTAGCCGAAAAAAGCAGCCGACAACTGCGACACGGCTCTGCGGTCATCGGGTACACGGATGTAAGGCATACCTTCAGGCAGACCATCAGGACGCTCTTCACGCTCGCCCGCCACTGCTATTGCCCCGCGCTCCAATGCATCCGGGATGAACTTGTGCCCATCATGTACCCTGCCCACCACCGCCACGAAAAGTGAGCCCGGCACGACCTCTCGCGAGTTTTCGGCTATATGTGAGATATCGATTTGATTGTCTCCAAGTATTCTGCCTTTGTCTATGGCAGCACTGTTTACGAGTTCCCGGAGGTTCATTCTGTAGCTCCATTTGGTAGATTAAGGCTGAACCATTCCCGCCATAATTTCGCATTATCGGAGTTTGGGTCTAGGCCACTTGTAGGCGAACTAATAAAAGGTTTCATTTGCCAATCCTCAGCACCTGGGCAACCGAGTAAGCTCCATTTAGTCATGAAATCTATAAAGTCATTACCTAGCACCCAACCATGCGTTACGTCGCCCTCGTGGCTTAGGTAGACTACTGAGTTTCTTGCACGCTCACTCAAATCGAGAGCTATTTGATCTCCATTTGCTACATGCAGAAATGTAAGCTTGTTATGCCATATTTTGTCGTAAGGGTCTTCAATGTCGGGAAAGACAGCATCTATCCAGCCTTGCCGACTCTCTTCAAGTTCAGGAAGGTCGTTAAGGTTCCAGCTACATTCCCCGCTAAAGATTCCTCTCAACGGCGCAGTGGGCTTTTTATCATCGGGCAACAACCAACTTAGCTCAACGTGAGAAGAAAACTCCAAAAGTACTGTTCTGAAGCTTTCGGGCAAACGTATGCCTAATATCGCTTCAACTGCCTCTACCTCTTGAAATGTTGCAGGCTCTGCTATGACTAAATCGTCAGGTGTACCACCTAGTCTCTTGCAAGCTTCAAGTGCAGCTTCCCATCTAGCGGACCAGTTGACCCA
Source organism: Chloroflexia bacterium (assembly GCA_038246925.1). Taxonomy (GTDB): domain Bacteria; phylum Chloroflexota; class Chloroflexia; order QHBQ01; family JADMIH01; genus JADMIH01. The sequence continues at coordinate 11,523 of JBBRVL010000022.1, read as the reverse complement.
CGGATTCGCCATTTATTAGCCTTGGACCTTCTTCAACTCCGACACCACCCTATCCAGAAAATCATCCGCGTTGCGGACGATGCCGAACGCCTGGTGGGTGCCCCGGTCCATCAACTTCTGGATGACATTCTCCGATTGGTCCACGATTATAGTATAAACCGGCTCCAGTTTGTCGTTGCGCTCGATGAAGGTGGGGAGCATATTGCCTGTAGCGATAGAGTGGAGCATCGTCGCCAGCATTACTATCAGCGTGGCTCCCTGCGTGAAGAACCTCATCTTGTCTTGCGCTTCTATCACATCTGTGATTACACCCGGCAGCGGGCCGTCGTCGCGTATGGAGCCTGCCAATAGGAAGGGCACTCCGTAGTTCACCAATGCGTGCATGATACCGTCGCGCACAAGGCCGCTCTGCACCGCACCCGCGATGCTTCCCGCCCGGCGCACGGTGTTGATGGCGTCCATGTGGTGGCGATGACCGCCAAGTACGGTATGCCCCTCAACATCCATGCCGAGAGCCGTACCGTAGAGCGCCTGCTCCATGTCGTGTACCGCCACGGCGTTGCCTCCGAACACAGCACCCACATACCCATTGGCGACCAGCCAGGCCATGCTCTCACGCGCCCCGGCATGAACAACGGCAGGGCCAAGCACCCAGATGCTGCGCCCGTTACGCGCCTTGTCCCAGGCTATCAACTCCGCGATACGCCTGTAATTGAGCGGCCGCTCGCGGGATGCCCCCGACGACATGAACTTGAACGACTCTTCTTCGGCGGTCATGCCGGGCTGGTGAAAGCCTGTGGAATGCACGAGCAGGCCGTAACTGCCGTCCTCCGCCGTGCCTGTCACGATGTCCTGCCCGGCGCGTATTTTCCTGATCTCGACGCAGCCAAACTCCTGCGTCTTCTCGTCCCAGATTATAACCGCATCCATACGCTGCCGCTTGGCAAGGAACCATTCGCCATTTCGCTTGACATAAGTAGGGAAGTTGGTAGAGGAATAGAAGGAAGTGGGGGCCAGTCCGTCGGCGGACGCAGGCTCGGTCTCCCTATCGGGCGCTTCCACGAACATGGGCCGCGTGAAGTCGGGGGCGGTGTATTGAAGGTCGAAGTCGTATTTGGGCAATTTCGTGGTCTCCTCCAAATTAGGCTGTGTACCTCCGTGTCCTCAGACGATAAACCTCGTAGGGGCAACCCCCCGTGGTTGCCCTCTTCACCCACCGTAAAGATCTAGGTAAGGAGACAGGGCAACCACGGGGGGTTGCCCCTACGATTGTAGATTGTTTTCGTCTTGAGACCAGAGCGCAGGGTTATTATAGACGTATTCCCTGATGCCGTTCAGTTCGGCTTCATTGCGGATAATGCGTTCATAGTAGTTTCTCTGCCACAGCCTGCCTGAGAACGGTCGCCACCCACGTTGCGTTACACCGTGCCGGTATTGAGCAGTCGTCAGGGATTTGAAACGGTGAACCACATCAGGCAGAGACATCGTAGGGGCAACCGTGAGGCGTTGTCCTGTTTCCGGTGCGGTTGCTGTTGGCTGAGATGCGATTTGATTCATTTCTGTTAGGATGATAATTCCGTGTATATGATTAGGCATCACAACAAACGCATCTACATCAATACCATAATAGTGCCTGGGCATTTGTGTCCAGACAGACTGGACCATCTTGCCTCCATCGTTCAAATCCACGCCACCATCCACGATGTCCCCAAATAAATGCTCACGATCTTGTGCACATATAGTCACAAAGTAAGCTCCAGCGAGGCTGTAGTCATAGTCTTTGAGCCTAATAGATCGCCTACCCGGCAAATCAAAGGTGTCTTGGGTCACAAAGCTACGCTCTCAGTCATAATCATTCAGCTCCCCATCTTTACTACGTGATCGGCGGCGTCCGGCTCGATGAAGTGCGCAAGCCTCATGCCCTCTTCCTCCAGCATAACACGGGTTGAAGGGGCGAGCGGCTCGAACGACTCGATGCTCAGAAGGGCGGCCTTGCGTTCCTGCTTGATGGTCCACATGCCCGCTACCACTCCATCAACCAGAAAAGTAGGGTGGACATCTCCGTTCTTTTCAATGACGGTCTTACGGTAACGGTCAGGCAGTATGCGCTCGCGATCGGCATAGGCGAGTAGGAAATTGTCCCACTTGGGCAGGAAGCGAACAGGCGCAGGTACTTCGGCACCCGGCCTCGGTGACGAAGCAAGGTCATAAAGGGTCTTGCCCTGCTCGTTCTGGAAAGCGATAACTTCATCGCCCAATGATTCCAGGGCCGCGTCTATCCAGGTCACCCGGCGCAGACCGCTCCAGGCTGCGACATCGGCGCGGGTGGCCGGGCCGAGCGCGGCAAGATAACGCCTTACGATGTGCACCATCGCCTCGTCAAGCGACGGCTTCTCTATAGGGCCGAGCCATTCGTGCGCCGATATGTAGCTGTTCTTGCCGAAGTAGCGCCACAGACCGCTCGGCGGGGAATGAACAAGCCAGCCGCCCGCGCTTGCAATGTACCATATATCTTCCCTTTTCATGTGGGGCGCGTGCTGGTGTAGGAAAGTATTGATTTCGTCGCGGGTACGCGGCTCTGATGCGTAGCCCAGGAGCTTCTTATGGAGGTCGTGGCTATTGACGCCTGACCGCTTGATGAAGCTGCCCCAGAGGCTAAGTCTGGCATCGATTATAGCGGTGCTGATATAAGGGTAATCGCGGGCGCTTGCCAGGTGGAGGGTCCAGCGCATCATCGAAGCCTTGACGATCCGACGCTTGTGCAATGCCTCGGTCAGGTCTTTTATCTTGAAGCCGTCCAGCCTTGTCCACAACCCGATGTAAGGGGAGGGAGAATACTGTGCTTGCATCCCGGCCAGCCGCTCTACAGCTTCCACAGGGCCAATAGGCTCCCGCTCAAGGAGCATCTGGCGCGATAGTGTAGCGCGGTTCAACTCCCGAAGGGTGAGGGTGGGAAGATCAAGGGATGATTTCTTGGGCATGAGTTTACGTATTCTTGCCGCTCAACCGGGCCTGTACGGCATCACCGGTCAGTTCACGAAGAGCATCGGCGGCTATCCATCTGCCGCTCTTCGAGCCTGTATGCTTTATTTCCTGGGCAGTCTCTATGGCTGCCAGGTTCAGCCTCAGGTTGCGCTTGCCAATCTGCCGCAAGGCCCAGTTGACGGCCTTTTTGACGAAGTTTCTCTCGTCGTTGGATTCCCTCTTTATCATGGGCAAAAACTGGGTGAACTTTTCATCAGGGGCTTTCTTGTCATGGACGGCAAGGTACGCCATTAGGGCGAAGCCCGCCCGCTTGACGAATTCTTCTTCGCGTTTGCTCCATTCAAGCGCCTTGCTGTAGCCGAGTGGGGTCTTGTCGAAAAGATAGCCGCAGCAAGAGTCGCAAACGTCCCACGAGTCGAAATCGGCGGCCCATTGCTCCATCTGCTCCTCGCTAGTAGCTTTGTGGTCAGCCACCATGCAGGCAAGGAGGCGCGCCTCACGTATGCCGGATGCCCAGAGCTGTACTGCTAGCTCGTGGTCCTTGCCAATTTCCTTTGCCAGGCCATTCAATCTGGGCATTGATATCCCACCGAGGGAGTTGCCTGTCTGAATGCCAAAGCGGGCCATTCCATCAAGGTCGGCAGGGTTCGCCATCTCTCGTAGGCGAGAGATTACTTGTCCAGTAGTCATCCTAGCGATTTTGCTAACTCGCTTGGTGGAACATGGGCACGGGTACTTTTACCTCGACATCAAGGAAGTGCGCTTCATCATCCTGGCCGGCACTTAAGGGCATTTCGTCGCCATCTTCCGTAATGCCTTCCAGGTGCATTTGCAGCGCCTCGCCCATCAGTCGCAAAGTTTCATCCCGAGTTTTACCGGTCGCCACGCACCCCGGCACCTCAGGAGCATAGGCCGAGTAATTTCTAGGACCTTTCTCCACTACCACCAAAATCCTGTATTGCATTACCCCATCCCCTTTCATTATTTCAGCTTAATACCGGCTTGTCGCTCAATACTCCGTTGGTCCCTGATGCTGAGATCCTCTCCTGGGTTGCCGGTGATCGTCACGCGCCCTTTCTTGGTTGGGTGCTTGAACTGGCGGTGATTTGTCCCTTTTCGAGCGAGCATTACCCACCCATCAGCTTCTATTCGCCTGATTGCATCGCGCACCTTTATTGGCATCGTCTTTACTTTTTATACCAGAAATGTGTTAGTCATAAGCGCCTTCTTTATTCAATCGTGATCATCTAGTTCTTCCTGGTACTCACTCATGTCAGGCTCGTCCGTATCCTGCAGCCACGATAAATACTGGCGAAGATCTTCATAAATGAGCTTACTTCTTCCCGCAGAGTCCAGTTTATCTACTCCCACGTAGCCGATCTTGCAAAAGCCCGGATACTCGGCAGGGGCAAGCACATCACGTGGGTCTCCAATCGCAGTACGAACCGAGCTCAACAGCTTATCTTTGTTTCCTTCACTGAGCTTCAGGCAGGCAAGTTCCACCCTTTCTCGTTCCGGTGCGTCTGGTTGTGCCCCATACAGGTTGAGGATAGCCAGAATCTCAGCAGAGTCATCATTTGGGAACATCTGCCGTACCTTCGCTAGGACCATCTCCCTTGTTTGTTTGGCTGTCAACATAAAAACTCTGCGACTCTGCGTCTCGGCGGTGAGCCTATTCAGGATGCATAGGCACCCGGATGCCAAACCTCTGTGCCGCCTCAATCGCATCGTCGTATCCCGCGTCGGCATGGCGGATGATGCCCATACCTGGATCGGTGGTGAGGACGCGTTGTAAGCGGGCTGCGGCTTCGGGTGTGCCGTCGGCCACGATTACTTGCCCTGCGTGGATGCTGTAGCCTATGCCTACCCCTCCTCCATGATGGACCGACACCCAGGTTGCCCCTCCCACCGCGTTGATGAGGGCATTCAGGATCGGCCAGTCGGCTATCGCATCACTACCGTCTTTCATCGACTCGGTCTCACGGTTAGGAGATGCCACGCTGCCCGCATCGAGATGGTCGCGGCCTATGACGATGGGCGCGCTTAGCTCTCCGCTCGCTACCATGCGGTTTACGACCTGCCCGAAGTGTGCCCGCTCGCCGTATCCCAGCCAGCAGATGCGCGCAGGCAGGCCCTGGAACTTCACTCGCTCCCGCGCCAACTTTATCCACTTCACCACAGAGGCGTTACCCGCGAACTCGCGCAGCACCATCTCGTCTATCTTGTAGATGTCCTCAGGGTCGCCGGAGAGCGCGACCCACCTGAAAGGCCCTTTGCCCTCGCAAAATAGTGGGCGAATATAGGCAGGCACGAAACCTGGGAAATCGAATGCGTTAGTCACCCCGCGCCCATATGCCTGCTGCCTGATGTTGTTGCCATAGTCAAACACCACCGCGCCCATCCGCTGCAAATCAAGCATGGCGCGGACATGGGCTGCCATCGAATCGAGCGAGCGTTCTATATACTCATCCGGCTCGGTTGCGCGCAATTGTTCCGCCACATAGACATCAAGCCCAAGTGGAACGTACCCGTTCAGTGGATCGTGCGCTGAAGTCTGGTCAGTTACCATGTCGGGCACGCGGCCCCGCCTTACCATCTCTGCATAGATCATGGCGGCATTGCCGAGCAGCCCTATGGAAAGCGGTCTTCGCTCACGAATGGCATAGTCAGCCGTCGCTAGGGCATCGTCCAGGTTGTCGGTTGATGTGTCGAGGTAGGCGGTCTCAAGGCGGCGTTGGATGCGGGTGGGGTCTACCTCCACCACGAGAGCCACCCCCCCATTCATGGTGACTGCCAGGGGTTGCGCGCCACCCATGCCGCCAAGCCCCGCCGTCAGGACGAGCTTGCCCGCAAGGTCTGCGTCCGGGCCGTAGTGCTTGCGCGCGGCTTCGGCGAATGTCTCATACGTTCCCTGGAGGATGCCCTGCGTGCCTATGTAAATCCAGCTACCCGCTGTCATCTGCCCGTACATGATGAGGCCGTCGGCTTCGAGCTTGGAGAAGACCTCGCGCGTGGCCCAGTGCGGCACGAGGTTGGAGTTGGCGATCAGCACACGCGGCGCATCGGGAGTCGTCTTGAACACCCCGACCGGCTTGCCGCTCTGCACCAGTAACGTCTCATCGTTCTCAAGCGATTTGAGGCACTCGATGATCTTGAGGAGAGAGGGCCAGTTGCGCGCCGCCTTGCCGCTCCCGCCATACACCACAAGGTCTTGAGGACGCTCAGCAACCTCCGGGTCGAGGTTGTTCATCAGCATCCTCATCGCCGCCTCTTGGAGCCAGCCCTTGCAGCTTAGTGTATTGCCGCGAGGAGCGCGTATTACCGTAGTCGTTTCCATGATCCAGCTCTCCTTACACTACAACCTCGGAGAGGAGGCATTCATAGTGCATCGTTCGCTCGTGCAGGTAAAATCCGACCGACTTGTAGAGGCGATCCGCCCCTGTCAGGCTCTCAGTATCAACCCCCAGCACCGCCGTCTCCATCCCCGCATCTTTGAGCGAGCGCAGCCCGTGCAGTAGCAGAGCGCGCCCAAGACCTTTACTCCGCCATGCTCGCCTCGTGCCGAGCAAGGCGATCCAGCCCTCTTGCCGCCCGGTTATCCTGTTTTCGTGGTCGAAGATGACGCAGATGCAAAAGCCCGCTATCTCGCCTGGCTTGCCCTCTACCTCGGCCATGCGCGACAGGTCTGGCCTGAAGAAAGGGGTACTTGCCTTGAACTCCCATTCCGCTTCGCTCTCCTGGCGGAAGTCGTAATGGTCGAGGAACGAGTCGTTGTATGCTTCGACGCCGGGCTTGTTATCTCCGGGGCGCTTGTATGGACGGACCACTACACCCTCTACTTGCTTCGGCTCCTCGATAGGCTCGTTGAGTGGCCTATGCATCAGCCAGAATTGCCTGACTTCGGCCATGCCCGCTGCGGTCCAGAGCGACCGCAGCGATTTCTGCTTCTCGTAGGCGGTCGCTTTCAGACGCACTGTGCCCATGTGCTCAGTTTCTTTCCGCTTTTCGTGAGCGTGAACAATCTCTACGAGCCTCAGCATAAGCGCATGCTCAAGTCCGAGGGGAATGGTGACGGGGTGAGCATATAGCGTAAACGTATAGGTCCGGCGGCCGCGTGCGGGGTCATCGGAAGGCGTGACTATGCCGAAGCCTAAAGCAGTCCCATCTGGCACACCTTCAACGGCAGGCCCTTCCGCTACTATCACGTGCCTCGATACGTCGAGATTGGGGCTGGACACTCGGATGCGCAGGTCTTTTTCGGTATATACGCTGTCAATCTTATCGGCGGTCCAGGCGGCGTTGAAGAGGTGAACCACACTTGTTGTGTCGCCCTCCACGAACGGCCTGATCGACCAATCAACCTCATGGTTGCTTCCGTGTGCCGTCTGTTGGGGAGTTGTTCGCGCCATCTCTATTCTCCAGGACACGAGGCAGGTTGCGCGCCTTCCAGCTGTACGGGCAAGTGCGCTCCGCAAACAGCTTAGTCTGTCGCCTGGCTGTAACCCTCAACTTCTTCCAGGGGACGCTTGAATGCAATTTCGCGGCTGCGGATGCGGAAGCCTACCGATTCGTAAAGGCGATTCGCGCCTGTAGGGCTTTCGGAGTCAACTCCGAGTAAGGCGGTATCCATACCTGCTTCGTGCAAGGAATGCAGACCATGCAGCAGGAGCGAACGTCCCAGCCCCATGCGCCGCCAGTCACGCGTCGTACCCAGTATGTGTATCCACCCTTCACACACGCCCTTACGCCTGTTCTCTTCCTCTGTGATGCCATTAATGGAAAAGCCGCCTATCGTGCCAGGCTCGCTTTCTACTTCTGCGAGCCAGGATAGATCGGGCCTCGTTGCTGCCAGGTTCATCCAGTAGTCCCATTCGGCTTCCTCGGGTGGGTGGTGGTCCCAATGGTCAGAGAACGAGTTGTCGAAAGCTACCATCGCGCGCCTGTTGTCGTCGGGCCGAACGTAGTTGCGGATATTGATCCCTTCTATAGGCTGCGGCTCGTCTATCGGGTCGTGCAGGTTGCGCGCCATTACCCAGAACCAGCGCACCTCCTTCAGACCTCTACTCTCCCAGAAGGTGCGTATCGGCACTATCTCTTCGCGGGTCCACGCATTCAGCACGGCCTTCCCCATGCGCGGGATTTCTGTGTCGGTTTCGTACCCGCGTATGATGTCGAGGAGGCGCGCGAAGATAATCCCCTCCAGGCTCATGCTCTCAGCGGCAGGGTGTACGGTAACGTTCGCATAGTACATACGCTCATTCGTGGCCTTGTCGTTTTCGTAGGTGACGCGCCCGTAGCCTGCGAGCATTCCTTTGGGAAGCCCGGAGATTCCCGAACCGCTGACCATTATTATCTGGCGCGGGGGGTCCGACCTGGGGCTGCCGAAGCTCATGGCAAGCTCTTCCGCGCTAGTGCCCTCCCCAAGTTTGTACACGGCGTCTACCGCGTTGGTAAGGTCCACAATTGCCGAGATGTCTCCCTCCCGGTAAGGGCGAATGTTCCACTCGACATCATTGGCGAGCTCATCCACAACGGCACTCGTGCCTGGATATGAGTCTTTCACGTCTTTCTTTTCACTCCTTAGCTTGATCTATGCTCGCCGTAATCTGGCTGCAATTCTTCCCATCCGGCAGCCGACCTATTGTATCACAGAGCCTGGCCTGCCTGCCACCAGTGGTGAGTGACCAGTGACCAGTGGTCGGTGGGAAGTGAAACATGAAATGTAGGGGGATGATTAATGGGCAAACAGAAAAGCCAAACAGTTCTTGCGAACCATCTGGCCTTCTGTTCCTTCGGCTCTACTGGCGAACCAGTAACTCCGAAGTAGCCATAGTATAGAGGATGTCCAGGGTCGAGTCAATAGCCAGCCTGAAAAGTTTTCCACATCCAGGCTCGAACTGGAAGGTGCTGTATAAACCCGCTCATCGCTCATCACTGGTCACCGGCCTCTCGCAACCCTGGGTCGCCAATCGAGCCTGTCAAGCACCGCGCATAGGGCAGCGCTTACCAGCAGATCGTCATGGGTCGCCCTCTCCTCGACGCCCCACTTGAGCAGCTTGCCCGCACCCTCTACGACTTGCGATCCGCACGCCTCTACCTGGGTCCAGAAGAGGCCTGTGTCCGCCTCACCATCTTCGACGTACTCCTTGTATCTGCCGCTCTCAATCAGGCCGAGGAAGTCCCAACCAAGCTGCGATTTACTCTGGCTGCTGAAGACGAACGGCGTCACCCGTCCAGGTAGAGCTTGCGCCAGGAACCCGGCCAGGCCCGCGCCCACTCCGGTCGCATCTACCACCACGTGCCGGGCAGTCCAAACGTTGCGCGCCAGGTCGGTAATGGCGGCGTAAAGCTGTGGATGCGCTGTTCCGATCCAGAGCCGCCTGTCTACCACCCTATAGCGTGGCCTCATCACCATCGGCTCGTCCAGCCCCGCCAGATCAACCTCGATGACAGTGAGGGCTGTGGCATCCCTATTCCGGGTGGCCAATGACGAGCGACCCCCGCCCAAAATGCCTTCTTCGCCGGTCGTTCGGCTTCCTTCTTCTTCCGCCCCGGCCACGTCTACAAGCATAGCATAACAACGTCCCGGTTGAGCCGACCTCTGCCTGGGGTGGTCTCCCTGCATTTGCGCTCGTCTAGCGGGGCCGAAAAGCTGACCTTCCGCGTCCATCTCTTCCAGGAAGTATTCTGTGCGTATGAACGGGTGGTTCCTCCCGAATTGCGCTATGCGCGCCTTTACCTGCTCACCGTATGCGGGCACGTGGAAGGCTACTTCCTCCCACCCCACCTTGAAGACGCGCCTCTGCCCATCTTTGCGCTCCAACTCGCTCAGGTGGGCCATCTGCCTTGCCAGCAGCGTGCGCGAGGTCCAGACAGTGCCTGAAAAGACCTGTGTCGCATTAGCCGATGCGCCCATCGGATCGAATACCGCGTCCCAGCGCTGGGGCAGCACGTCCTGTGCTTCGTTGCACGCCAGCAAGAGGGTAGCGGTCTCGCCTCGCGCCTGCGCGGTGGGGCTTGCGGAAACAAAACTGCAAACTGCCCGCCCAACGTTGACCACATTACCTTCGCTCTTGACCTGGCCCATGAAGGGAGTATCGAGCCTACCGAGTAACCTCTTCTTACTTATAAGCCCCTGTGGACTGAGAGTTGGATTGGCAACTACTATTGAGCCTCCCTGAAGGCTGTGGCGGCAAAGCAGGTATGCCTCTAGCTGCGCCAGCATCTCGTCCTTGCCGGACTGGCGGGCGAACACCACTGCGATCTGCCCGCCCTTTCCACTCTCCACCGACCGTGCAATCTCTCCAGCAGCCTCCACCTGATACGTCCTCAACGCTTCCCGAGGCCACGCTGCCCGCGAGAATGCCCCTATATCATCCAATACTCCGTGTAAACCCAATGCCATTCTGTTCTCCCTTGCGGTGATGATTGGTAAGTGGTGAGTGATGAGTGATGAGTGGTTGACTTGCGAGCAGGGTACACAACGAACGGATTCTTCACTTCGTTCAGAATGACAATGGGGAGTGGGTTCACTTCCCTCAACCCTTCACGTTTCTCGTTTCGCTCACCGCTCACCACTCACCGCTCACCACTCACCGCTCACCACTCACCACTCATCGCTCACCACTCATCGCTCACCACTCATCGCTCACTGAAACACCCGCATCACCAACTCCATCAGAATAGCCCCGACCATCAGCCACAGCAGGGCGTTCACACGGCTCTTCACTTCGCCTATGTCCTCTCTAAGCTCCTCCAGCATCCGCCGTGTAATCAGCTCATATACCGACTTTGGCCTCTCATCCACCTCACCTGCACCATCGTCTTTCATGCCCTTTTCAATCCTAACTTCCCGTCCATATCCTAGCATTCTCCCAACTTCTTCCATATTTACCTCCCTCTTTCCCTTACTCCTGTAATTCATAATTCATGATTCGTAATCCCTAATAATCTTGGCGGTTTCGTTGCTATTCAAAACTCAAAACTCATAATTCTCCCAACCCCACTTCCCGCAATATCCTCTCGACTTCGCGCCGCAATCTGTTCGAACTGCCACTAAGTGCTGACAGCTTCTGCTGAGCCATCTCCACCCGCGCAATTGAGTCGCATAAGCGCGCTACCAACGCGCCCATCTTGCCTACTCTGTTTACGTCCTCAGAGTATTTTCCCATGCCCCCATACGCCTGCTTTAACGATGCTCTTAGTGTATCTAGCTCGCTCTGCAATCCACTTCTCGCAATCTCCACATTTGCCGCCTTGCCTTTTACAACCACTCTCGCCCCTCCTTTGTAAAACTCAAAGAACACAAGCCTCTACTTAATTAAGCCCTTTGCTCGCCGTTTTTGAGACATGGCGGGGCTGGCTGAGTACCTATCGCGTCACAACTGGGGGATTTTACCGTTACCTAATGTGTAAATCTGCGGAGATCCGCAACAAGCCATCAAGCGTACAAAATGGGTAGTCTAGCAAACATTCTCTGGACAGTGGCTGTCATATAGCGGGCAAAAGAAAGAGAACCCCTCTTGGGGTTCTCTTTCT
>JBBRVL010000021.1:0-18916 GCA_038246925.1 Chloroflexia bacterium | reverse complement strand
GAAAGAGGTTGGATATCCAACCTCTTTCTTGTTCTACATATAAATCCTATGCCCCTACGCTCTCCTCAGCCTCGGCTTCCTGCGGCGGGTGCTCATGCCTGCGGACCCAGAGGCGGTCAATGCTGCCTGGGAGGATGTAGGAGAGCGGGACGAAAATGTAGAGGATGATACTTAGTGTGGTGCTCACGAAAGAGAGGGCAATCGCAAGCAGATAAATCGCAGGCGGGGTAAGGATACGCCTTGTGATGGTGCGATTCAGGGTAGGCTCAACGTGTGAATCAGTCAGGTGATGGGTTTTGACGCCATACCACCAGTGCAGGTAAAGGACCAGCCCGGCTACTATTAGGTTAGCTCCGTAGATCACCACCGAAAGCTGGTTCTGTCCGTATTCGCCCAGCAGGGCCGCCGAGAAGGGTATGAAAGCGATGAACATCAGGAAGAGGATGTTTATCCAGAGCAGAGAGCGATCTGAGCGTTTGATGAAGTAAAACTGGTTGTGGTGGCCGACCCACAGCACGCCCAGGATGACGAAGCTGAGGGCGTAGCTGAACAGTTTGGGGCCAAGCTCGGCTAGCTTTGCGGGCAGTTCGGCATCGACCAGACCTTCTGCTATTTCGGGCACGTGTATCTCAAGGATGAGCAGGGTCATGACGATGGCGAACACGCCGTCGGTCAGAGTCTCGATGCGGGCTGTGCCGAGGGTGGGCGCAGGCGCGGGCCTAGTGGGAGGGCTGCTCATTGGTGGGTCCGGCTTTTGGCGTGACCGAGATCACGCCTGTAAACTGGTGGGTGGCTTTGCCGTCGCGGAGCATGAATACGTCGTAGACGCGAGCGGTGCCCAGGGAAGTCTCGCAAGTGGCCTCGAAGAAGATCGAGTCGGGTGTCTCAGTGAACTTATCGGTGGAGAGTAGCTTGAAAGAGCCGAGGCGTTGCATGTAGGCTTCCATGTGCTTGCGTATTGCCTCACGGCCTTTCACCTGGAAGTCGAAGCCTACCATGACGGCGTCTTCATGGTATTGATCTACCAGGACGTCCAGGTCGTTCGCTTCGAGGTAGGCTATCTGGTTGTTGTAGAACTCGGTGCCTGGTGTGTTGCTGTCCATGATACTTTATCTTCGATCCTCGCTTCTATTTTAGCCGCTATCTGATACATCTACAGCTATACTTTCGGCTAGGAATATAAAGGCTTCAACGCTGCTCAACTGTTATCATCACGTTGATTTCGCCTTCGTTATCTCCGAGTTCAGCGTCTCCTTCGTTTATCCTGAGCATAATGTCGCCACTGTCCTGCGCCGTGACCTCTACCAGATTTCCGATTTTGAACTCATGAGTACCTATTTTTCCTATCAGTGCGCCCGTTTGGAAGTCAGGCATAATCTCCCTGCACTGGCTTACAGGGCGTAGGGCTTGTGCAGACTTGACCGTGTGGCGAGCCTGCACCGTCGTATGGCGCTACCATGCCGGCTTCATGTGTCCATTGTCCATAAAGATATTCTACCCGTACTTTATCTCCTCTGTGGATAGGACCAAGGAAAGGTTGCCACGTCTGATTTGCCCCTACTGCTCCTCCGGCACTGCTGGTGGCCCTAATGCTAGTAGGTGTCACAGGGTTCAGCTCGCAGCCTGAACATACCAGCACAAATAGAGCTAAAACCAACGAACACGTAGAGTTAGCTTTCATTCTTTGGCTTTCTTATGTAACTCATACAATATGCCTAATGCTTCCAGGGGCGACATCTCCTCTGGGCGTAATGCTCGAATCTCTTCGCGTAATGGGTCGTTGACTGGTGTGAAGGGGAGGGCCATCTGGCGCTCGTCTACGGGTTGTTGCATGGCTTTGCGGCGGGTCTCTTTTTCGCCCCCTTGCTCAAGGTGTTGGAGGATGTCTTCGGCGCGACGCAGGATGGCTTTGGGCAGGCCAGCCAGCGTTGCTACGTGGATTCCATAGGAGCGGTCGGCACCACCGGGCACTATCTTGTGCAGAAAGGCTACCTTCTCGCCGTCTTCGGCAACTGCCACGTTGTAGTTTCTGACGCGTGGGAGGAGCTTTTCCAGCTCGGTTAGCTCGTGGTAGTGGGTGGCGAATAACGTCTTTGAGCCGAGGCGGGGGGAGTTGTGGATGTACTCTACGACGGCACGAGCTATCGCCAGGCCGTCATATGTGGAAGTGCCGCGCCCGATCTCGTCGAGGATGATGAGCGAGCGGGTGGTGGCGTGGTTGAGGATATTGGCGGTTTCCTCCATCTCGACCATGAAGGTGCTGCGCCCGGTGGCGATGTCGTCCTGCGCGCCTACCCTTGTGAAGATACGGTCTACCATGCCGATGCGCGCTTCCTCGGCGGGCACAAACGAGCCTACTTGCGCCAGCAAGACGATCAGCGCCACCTGCTTGATATAGACGCTCTTTCCCGCCATGTTCGGCCCTGTAAGCAAGACTATCTGATCGGCCCTGTTGTCGAGGTGGGTGTCGTTCGGCACGAACAGGTCGTCTCTGAGGCTGCGTTCTACTACAGGGTGACGGCCTTCTTTTATCTCGATGATGGGTCCGTCGTCCAAAGTAGGACGTATGTAGTGATACCTGACCGCAACCTCGGCCAGCGTGCTGAAGACATCGAGCAGGCCAAGCGCCTCTGCCACCTGCATCAAGCGGGAGGAGCAAGAGGCTACTTGCCGCAAGACTTCACCGAAGGCGGCGCGCTCTAGCTCTACCAGTTTCTCCTGCGCTCCGAGGATGCGGTTTTCATACTCCTTCAGGTCGGGTGTGATGTAACGCTCGGCCCCGACCAGGGTCTGCTTGCGCTGGTAATCTTCGGGTATATCCTCCCGGTTGGCGTTGGATATCTCGATGTAGTAGCCGAAGACCTTGTTGTAGCCTACCTTGAGGCTCTTGATGCCTGTGCGCTGCTTCTCCTGGCTTTCCAGCCCAGCTATCCAGCTTTTGGCGTCCTTCGAGGAGGCGCGGAAGTTGTCGAGTTCGGGGCTGAAGCCGGGTCGTATCGCATCGCCCGTACCCAGGACGGCGGGTGGGTCGTCAGCTATGGCTTTGCCGATAAGCTCGGAGATGTCATCGCAGGCCTGGATGCGGCCTGAGAGCGAACTGAGCACTTTGCCTGAGCGCTCCGTCACCTGGGCGAGGGTGGCGTGGATGTCGGGCAGGCGGTCGACGGCGGTCTTGATGGCTACCATGTCGCGTGGGCCTGCCGTGCCCTGGATTACACGTGTAACAAGCCGCTCCAGGTCGGGCAGGTTCTGCAGGAGCCCGCGCAGTTCCACGCGCAAAGTGCCATTATCTACGAACGCCTCGATAGCATCCTGCCGGGCGGTGAGGCGGCCCAGGTCGAGCAGGGGCTGGTTGAGCCACCTTGATAGGAGACGGGAGCCGATGGCGGTGCGGGTGTCATCGAGCACGGAGAGGAGGGAGTGACGCCTACCGCCCGGGCTGTCGGCGATCTCCAGGTTGCGGCGGGTGTGGGGGTCGAGCGTCATGTACTGCTCGGTCGAGTAGGTGACGAGGCGGGAAAGCTGCTGTAAGGCCGCGCGGTTGGTATCGCCTATGTAGCAAAGTAATGCCCCAGCAGCCCGTATTGCAAGCGGCATCTTGGCGCACCCATATGGCTCTAGAGAGGCCGCCGAGAAGTGGCGCAACAATCGCTGTCGTGCGGGATCGAGCGCCCATTGGCTCGCGGGTGTGGGCGTGGAATGGGTGCTGCCAAAAGAGGGGGTGCGCCCATTCTCGCTGTGAGGGTTATCCGGTGCGTGACCGTTGTCGCTCCACGCCCGGTAAGCGTTTCGAGCATCTGGTATGTGCTCGTCCGGCACAAGTAGCTCGGCTGGCCTGAGGCGGTCCAGCTCCTGCTGCACGGCTGCATTTAGCTCTGCCGGGGGTCGGCGTATCTCGGTGGTGGCGAACTCGCCCGTGGTGATGTCGGCGTAGGCGATGCCTGCCACGCCTTGCTCGACTATGGCGGCTGCGATGTAGTTGTTGCGCCTTTCGTCGAGCATCCCAGGCTCGGTGACGGTGCCGGGCGTGACTACCCGCACCACATCGCGCTCCACAAGCTCCCGACCTTTGCCGACCTTGTAGTTAGGCACGCCCGACTCGGCCCAGTTGGCAGTGACGCTCGACTCGCTCTTGCCGAGGCGGATGCGGCGGGCGGCGGTCTCGGCATCGACGGTGGGGGCGGTGAGTTGCTCGGCCACGGCCACTTTGTAGCCTGCCTGCACCAGTTTGGTGATATAGCCCTCGGCTGAGTGGTAGGGGACACCTGCCATCGGTATGCGCTGCTCTTTGGATGTTGGGCGGGCGGTGAGTACCACGTCGCACACCCGCGCCACGATAGCCGCATCGTCATCGAACGTCTCGTAGAAGTCACCGAGGCGGAAGAAGACGATGGTGTCGGGGTACTGCTTCTTTATGTCGAGGTATTGGCGGCGGAGGGGTGTTTCTGCCAATTTACAACCCTTTCTCATTCAATTGTTCAGATGTTTCGCGATGGATCGCGCGTTTGGTTCCAACACAATCGCATTCCATCTGTGCAAACAAGGAGTGCCGTCCGAAAGTCTCGCTCGTCAGATTGGATCTGCGATATTTTGCGACTCGCCCTTGCCCCTTGGATGCTGGACTAAGTACCAGCTAATAAGCATGATAACTACATCAAGCACAAATAAAAACAATAAGAGGCCGATGTTACCTAGAGTTAGACCGAAAAGAGCATTTAGCTCTTCAAATCTTTGGCAGCCGGGATACCCCACTTGGCCCAAGCAACTCGCGGCACTACCTGCCAGACTAACGATATAGGGCAGTGCGAGACAAAACCATGTTATTAGCGTCAGCACAAGCGTGCCAGTTAGCCACATGAGCTTTCTCAGTAATGTTGCCGCGCTTCGCGCTATTACGAACACCAAGGTAACGTTCCCAAGCATTATGACGGCCGGCAAGATTATTAACAAGAGGTCGTTGGAGTTCATATCTCTATACCTTGCATCTCCTATTCTGGCCGCTCAAGGCTTTTTGGACTGATTAGAGCACAACTCCACTTTTAGTTATGATTTTTGCTCTCCTCCCGCTTACGTTCAGGCGAGGATGGCTTCCCTGCCTCCCCAACATATATAATGTCACCCTGCTCCAGCCTATCATCCCCGCAAGCCTTCATTACAGCCTCGGCCATATCGTGGACTGTCGGGATTGGGGTGCCCATCGCGCTCCGCGATTTGAGGGTTCCGGGTTGGGCGCGCTCAAGTAGCTTGGGGGTGATTGTGCCCTCTACCATGTCGCCGCTGATGCGCGTCAGGCGGAGGCCGTGTTGCTCAAGGTGGGGGATGCAGGCGAGGAGGGCTTTCTCGCCTTCGTGCTTGCTGTAGGCCACAGGCTCGTAGACAGCGATCCTCTCCTGCCCTTCCTGGCCGTAGAAGTGCGCCCAGTGGCTCGTTATGAAGACGATGCGTCCACCCTCCGGCATGAGAGGCATGGCGGCTTCGAGGGTCCATACCTGCGCGTCGCGGTTGAGGAGGACGGGGTAGTTTGGATTCTCGGCTACAAGGTCTTTCTCCATCCCACCGGAGGCATTCAGCACGAGCACGTCAAGTTGTCCGAACTCCTTCTTGATGGCCTCCATAAGGGCGTCAACATCCTCGCGCACCGTGAGGTCAACCGCCATCGTCGTGGCGCGAACGCCGTGGGAGCGCACCTGCTCGGCTACCTCTTCGGCGCGCGCAGCTTTGTTGCGGTAGGTCAGCACAACGTTGGCACCCTGCGTTGCCAGAGCGACCGCAGTTGCCGCGCCGATACCGCGAGAGCCTCCTGTAACGAGTGCTGTTTTACCTTTCAAGTATGGATAATCCATATAAGGCCTCCTCAGACCGTGCGCTCAAAATAGAAACGGCACCAACCCTTTCACACGGCGCATATAAGCCTTATAGTCCTCCCCGAATGCCTCCAGCAAGGCTTGCTCTTCGACCTTTATGCGATATATGATCCCTATCGGCGGGATGAAGGTGAGAAATAGCAGCGAGAGCCAATCGCCCAGCGCGCTGCCCATGCCGATAAAGAAGATGAGCAGTCCTGTATAGGCCGGGTGACGCACCACCCTGTAAGGGCCGTTAGTCACCAGCTTGTGGTCGGGGAGCACCTGTACGAAGCGCGTGAACATCGGACCGAGCCAACGTATAGAGCCGTAACGCAACAACAGGCCGAACGCCATCACGAGCAGCCCGAGCCACTCTACCCACTCGCCCTCTATAGGGTTCGGCCACCTTAGACTGACACTCGACGCAAGCGCGATAGCCCCCACTCCCGTGATAATAACTGCCAGCGCAGAGCCACGGTCGCTTATAATCGACTCCGCGCTCAGTCCGAGCTTGCCGATGAATAGCTCCAGGGCCATCCAGAGGGCGAAGAGCAGGGTGAACAATATCTGCCATTCCATAGATGGCACACGAGGCTGAACAATATTGGCGAACAAAAATAATAGCTTCATATCAGGCGGCAAGAGTAACGAGATTATAACATAAGGGAGGAGAGCAGTCAGCTATCAGCTAGAAGCGTGATAATGATTATGGTCGAGAACCAACTTTCCTTTGTCATTCTGAACGAAGTGAAGAATCAGTCTCTTTAGCTCTGACTCACCCGTAGTGATTCTGAGCGTAGTGAAGAATGACAAGGTAAACATCCCCCCTGATTACCGGATACCCCTGAACCCTAACGACTCCGCGCCTCTGCGCCTTTGCGGTTCAACCATAATAACCGTGGCGTTCCAATAAGAAACGATTGAAGCTATCCCTTATCTTGTGGTAATATGCGTTGGACTCTGCTCAGACGCAGCCACAACATAGAGGCAACGCCAGGAGGAATGTACTTATGGATAACAGACAATCAGGCAACGGCCAGGGTGGAGAACGCCCCGGTATGTTGGAGAACATAACCACAACCCAGATGGAAGAGCTTGAACGCCAGTTCGTCGAGGGCGATCAGGAGGCGTGGAAAGCTCTAACCCAAAGCTACGGTTGGTCTTCAGGGCAGTCACAAGAAGTCTGGACCTGGTTCGGCCAGCGTCCGGACGAGTCGGATCAAGGATAGAACAAGAAGCATTATGCCTATCTACGAATACAAATGCGACGACTGCAACCGCAAGGTCAGTCTTTTCTTTCCTAGCTTCAGCGCGGCGGAGGCACGAACCGCTGCCGGTGAGAATAAGTGCCCACGCTGCCAGTCAACCAAGCTGACCAAGATGATGTCCAGAGCAAGCCTCATACGGGCGACACCCTCCGGCAGCGACGGTCTACTCGACCCTTCCGAGCAGATTATGGAGGGCCTGAACGAGGACGACCCCAGGGAGATAGCCCGCTGGGCGCGACAGATGAAAGACAGCATGGGGCCGGACCTCGACATGGGGCCGGAGTTCGACCAGGCCATCGCTCGCATCGAATCTGGGGAAGACCCCGACAAAGTTATGGACGACCTCGACCCTGAGGCGATAGGCGCGGGAGCAGGTTTCGGCGATGAGGACTTCGGGGACGACGCTGGAGAAGATGACTTTGGACCTGCCTCTATCGGCCTCGGGTAAGCTCCTCGCTCCCTGTACCCGAAGGTGCAAATCATACACAAGAATGTTTCACAAAGTAGGGGCACCCTATGTGGGTGCCCTGTCTCTATACCCACGATCTAACCGGCAATAATAAAGGGCACCCACATAGGGGTGCCCCTACAATAATGTGTTCTTTAATGTGTTCTTTGCTGCTTATTGCAACAACAACTCGAAATGGACACGCTCGCCGTCGGCGTTGGTGGCGTGGGTGAGACGGTTCCAAAGGTGCTGCACCAGCAGGAGGCTTTTCTCGCCGACCAGCAAGGTCAGCACCGAGCCTGCGACGAAACCGATTAGGGTGCCTATAGCAATACCTGCTATAAGGTGTGCCGACGGCGACTTGGGCGATATTGCCACGCTGACCGACGGGCGCTCCTGGCTGCCGATCCTGAATATGCCGCGCTCTGTCTTGACCTGCATCTGGGCTTTTCCTCATGTGCGTCATTGCACCTGTTAGAGACTTACTGCACCACCAGTACCGGCTGGGCACTCGCCCACAACTCCTCAAGACGGTACATATCACGGGTCGGCTGGTCGAATACATGGACTATAACCGCCCCGTAGTCCATCAGTACCCACTTTGCCTCGACCATGCCCTCCAGGTTGAGTGGATTGAGCTTCTCATGTCCAAGTTGCTCATCTATCTCTTTGGCGATAGCCTTTACATGGCGGTCGCCCGTGCCGGTGCATATCACAAAATAGTCCGCGATGATCGACACCTTGCTGATATCAAGCATCACTATATCTTCTGCCTTGCGGTCCGAGGCTATCTCGACCGCTTTCCTCGCAAGTTCGTTTGGTTCCAGTTTTCCACCTCCACCACGCCTGCCAGTCAAGTAATTATGTTATGCACATATTATACCACTTTGAGGAATTACGAATTACGAATCAGCTATAAAACAAAGCAACAATAAACAACCTGGTGCTCTTGGCGTTCTTAGCGTCTTGGTGGTTTCGTGGTAACTCGTAATTCGTAATTCCTAATTCCGAGCTTATCTGGGCTTTCTGCGTGACTGGTCGAAAAGGAGATAGACTCCAACCGCGATCAGGGCGATAGGCCAGAACTGCATGATGCCCCAGAAGTTGGAGAGACCGACCATCACCAGTATGCCGCCGGGGATCAGCGCCCACCAGTGCCTGCGCTCAAGCACCCATATAAGGCAGAAGCCGAGGCCCAGGGTGAGGACTGTCAGATCACCGCCGGTCCACAGCTGCGGCACCGGCAGGTTTTCGATAAGCTGGCCCGCGCCTATCCCGGTCATAATAGCGCCCGGAATGAGAAAACCGACCCTGTAGCCGGGGCGAGTGGTGAAGTAGGCGTACAGGAATATCACGCCTATCAGTAGAGGCACCAGATTGCCGAGGTTGCCGAAGATACCTACCTGGTCGAGCAAGAATAGAAGACCGCCGCCTATAAAAATGAGGCCCAGCACGGTGCGGTCGCGCTCCCTCGGGCCGTGGTGCACGTGTCCACTATGGGGGTGGGGTTGGGCGAACGGCTGGTAAGGGGGCGGGGAAGTGTTATGAGGCTCAGTATACTGTGCTTCGCCCACTGAAGTGCCTGAAGTGGCAGCAACCCCAGGTGACGCGCCCTGGGCGCCATAGCCTTCCTGGGGCGGTATGTAACGTGTCGCGTTAGGGTCGTCGGTGGTCGGTGGGGGCTGTGCGCCCATGTTGGTAGATTGGTTGTCCATATTTATCTCCTGATTCCTGACATGGCTATAAAGGAGAAGCCCTTTCACTCCCATGTACGCATGTGGGTCGCTGCGTGTTGCAGCCAAAACGCGTCTAGTTTTCAGATCCCGCCTGTGGGTTCGTCATCACGACTATATAACCTGTTGGTTTCTATGTACACACGTACCGGCTCGGGCACGCGATACCTGAGTGAAAGGCCCCCGGCCGCCCTGCGTCTGAGGTCGGTAGCAGAAATATCTATCAAAGGCGCGTCCACCCAGTCTATATCAGCTTGAATATGGGGAAGCGCGTCGGTCAACGGGGAAAGATCGAGTGATACACCGGGTCGCCGGACGCCCGCAAGGCGCACTTGGGCCAGGATACCCTCTGGGTCACGCCAGCGGGGAAAACTGAGGAGCGCATCGGCCCCCAGGATGAACCAGATGGTAGCCGATGGATAACTCTCCCGTAGCAACCGCAGCGTATCGACTGTGTACGAAGGGCCGGGACGCTCGATCTCCACACGAGAGAGGGCAAACTCAGGGTTGCCTTCTATAGCCCGTTTGATCATTGCTGCGCGGTGCTCGGAGGTAGTCGCTGGCTGCCCTTGTTTGAGCGGCTGGACTGCCGTCGGTACGAATAGCACGAGGTCAAGTCTCAGCATCTCACGTGCTGCTTCGGCCATGATCAGGTGCCCAATATGTATCGGGTCGAACGAGCCACCGAACACGCCAATTCGATTTTGGATTTTGGATTTTGGATTTTGGATTTTGGGGTTCCTGGTATGCTAATTAACTTACACTACCGTTATATCTGCCTCCGGGAAGTGGGCCTGCAACGCCTCAACCACCTGGGGCGTCAGGGAGACGCGGACCTGACCTGGGGTCCAATACTCCACGCGAAGGGCTGCTATCCCCTCCTGTACGCCCTCGAGTGCTATCATCGGCGTAGGCGTGCCCGTAATGTCAGCGAACGTCTTCAAAGTCTCGTTAATCTCTTTGCTTATCGCGGAGAGGCTGCCGCGCCTGATGCGCACCAGGATGACCTGCCTTTGGAGGTTGGAGGCGGAGCGGTTGGTCACTATTTCGTTGAGGACCAGGCTGTTCGGGACGACCACCTGTAAGTTCTCCTCTGTGCATAGTATGGTGGTGCGCAGCTCTACGCCCTGCACGGTCCCGGTCACTTCCTTAACGGAGATGCGGTCCCCTATACGGAACGGCTGCTCCATAAGGATATATATGCCTGCGACCACATTCTTGAGTAGGTCTTGCATCGAAAGGGAAATGGCAAGCCCGCCCACGCCGACCAGGGTAAGCAGCCCGGTCCAGTCAACCCCAAAGGAAGGGAGCATGAGGATGATGCCGAGGAGGACGACCACCACTTGCGCCAGATTGCCGAGCAGCGTTGCTAGGCTTAGGTTGACACGGCTCTTTGTGAAGAGGCGAACGGTCCACCGCTTCACGAAGCGGGCCAGCGCCAGCGCAACCACCAGCACCAGCAACCCCCGCATGACGTTCAGCAGAAGCTGCACAAGCGGGTCTGAGGTCGAGAATATACCGAAGTAAGGCTCTGTCATACGAATTACGAATTACGAATTACGAATTGGCTCGCTGTAATTCGTAATTCGTAATTTCCGTCACGTTCCTATGTATTTTGCGGCAAGGCTCCTGGCTCTGGTTGCATCTTCTGTGCCCTTGACGATTACCCTACCGTCGGGGAAGATGGTTAATTCGTGTTGGTCTGTGCGAAGGCGGACCAGGTATTCATTTACCAGCACTTCGCCGGTGCTGCTTGTTTTGAGGCGTTGGCCCAGGGCTTTCAGATCAATAGCGCCGTTCGTATTGGCTAGTCGTATCTGAACAGCGTCTCGCCCACATAGCCGGGCTTCGCTGCCCCAGGCTTCGGCATGCAGGTAGTTCAGCACACCGTGCACGCAGGCAACGCAGCGGGTGTTGCGCGGCACCTCGAAGCGGTCCCAGGTGCCCGCCCAGATGTCACCCACGAGCATTCCCATCGCAGGAGAACCGCCTACCACCAACTTGATCGCTTCGGCAGCGGCTACGGCGGCTATCGCATGGGCAGCCGGACCGAGCACGCCAGCCACATCGCAGGTCTCGGTGGCTCCCGGTGCAGGTGGATTAGGATAGAGACACTGTAAGCACGGAGTATCGCCCGGCACAACCGTCATGCTCACCCCGCTCACGCCTATCACCCCCGAATAGACCCACGGGATGCCAAGCTCAATACAGGCATCATTGAGGAGGTAGCGAGTCTGGAGATTGTCTGTGCCGTCGAGCAGCACGTTAGCATCTTCCAATAGGTCAAGCACGTTCTCGGGTGTAATGTCGGCTACTTGCTCTTCAACATTGATTTCCGCGTTTATCTCGCGGAGGTGGCGAGCGGCGGCGGCAGCTTTGGGCAGCACGCTCTCAACGTCGGTTTCGGTGTAGAGCGATTGCCTCTGGAGGTTATGCAGCTCAAGATAGTCGCGGTCTACCAGGCGCAACGTGCCCACGCCCGCCCGCGCCAGCATCTCGGCCATCGAGGAACCGAGCGCACCCACGCCTGCTATCACAATTGTGGCAGCTTGTAGCTTCTCCTGCCCCTCGCGCCCGATTTGGGGGAGGATCGTCTGGCGGGAATAACGGTACATAGGCTCTAGATTCTTGTCTTCTGCCGTCATAAACATATCAACAGCTTTTACCTCATCACAATGCTGATATTGTGCTGATGCTGTGCTATCCCTTACCTTGAAAGGGTCCAAAGCGAGACCGTGCCACTCAACGAGGATACCGCGAGGGTCTTCCCATTCGGTGTAAAATGCAATCCCGTTACAAAGTCTACGGGTCCGCTCAATTCATGCTGAAGAGCACCATCACGTACTCGCCATAATCTTGCACGGCCATCTTTCGATCCAACGGCGAGGGTACGACTATCTGGCGAGAAAGATAAACTGATTGCGTCCAAGTTCCTCTCTACAGTTCGCAGCAATACGCCATCCTGCATTCGCCACAACTGCACGCCGTGTTTTGCGCTTGTTAGAGCGATGGTCTGCCCGTTGGGCGCGAGAGCCATGCTCCCGCCGTTTACTTGCCATTCGCGGAGCAACATTCCATTACTCACACTCCAGAGTCTTATTTTGCTATCTATTTCGCTCACCGATGACTCGACTATAGCCAGGCCATCAGGCGTGAAAGCAACAGATGAGGGCGACCTACAACACGGCCCCAAACTGTACAATTTCCGCCCATCGGATACCCGCCACACCTGTGTCGCTAGTTGCCCAGCGAACGGTCGCCCACCCACAGCAAGTGTGTGTCCGTCAGGTGAGAAAGCCAGACTCTCTACATACCATAAATCAGTCCGTAATGTCCGCAGGGGCACCCCATCTGTAGCACGCCATAGTCGTACCACGCCGCCTGCGCCCGCGGCGATTATGTCCCCGTCGGGTGTAAAGGATATACTGCTTATATTGCCCATATCAGCACCAAGCGTACGCACTATCTGCCCGTATGGTACTTGCCGGATTTGCACACCGAGTGCTAAGGTTCCAACGGCTGCTGTTTTTCCATCAGGCGAAAAAGTGGCACAGCACATCTCACCCGAAAACTCGGCCAGAACGCCCAGACTTATTCCATCTGCAGATCGCCATAACCTCACGGTCTGATCCACAGAGGCCGTAGCGAGAATCTTCCCATCTGGAGAAAAAGAGAGAGCGCCAACCCAGGCTTTGTGGTCAGCCACAGTGAAGATTAACTTACCGTCACGCACGCGCCATACGTCTATCGCGCTAGGCCGACCGATGGCAGTACTCGAAATATCACCGATTGCCACAGCAAGAGTTTTCCCATCGGGCGCAAAGGCAATAGCGTGAATGAAATCGTGATCTTCATCAAGAGTGTGTAAGAGAGTTCCATCAGCTACCCGCCATAGTCGTACCATTGCGCCGGACGTAGAAGCCAGTATCTGGCTATCTGCCGAGAAGGCAAGGAATTGATCAGCAGTACGCAAGGCACGGAGCAGTTTGCCGTCCCTCAAACTCCAAAGTTGCACAGTCGCGTTTCCTCGCCCTAGAGCAAGTGTTTGCCCGTCGGGCGCAAAGGCAACAGAAATTACTTCATGAGATACGATTGCATGATCTAATCTATGGTCGAGTGTCCCATCTGCAATCCGCCATAGCCTCATAAGCCTCTGTGGGTATACGACTGGTCCGCCAGCACGATCAAGTTCTTCCACAGAGGCAAGGAGCCGCCCATCAGGGGAGATGGCAATAGCGATCACACCCGTGCTATGGCCTCGTAGGGTCCTAAGTAGTTTACCGTTGCTTAGGTTCCATATGCGAATGCTGTAGTCTGCCAACCCAGCGATGACGATCTTGCCATCAGGTGAGAATAGGACGCTAAGGACTGTAGAAGGTGTCTCAAGGGTACGAATATACGCGCCACCAACAGGATCATCTAACCTAACGCCCAAGTTTGTACCTATTGCTATTAAGCGGCCGGTAGGAGAGTAAGCTAATGCGTTGCTTAGATGCCCCTTACCCCATCTGGCGACCACCTGATTGCCTCGTGCCAACGGCGCAGCATCTGCCATAGTAGACAGATCAAGAACTGAACCTATCAGGAAGGTTAATAGACAAGCGGCTCGGAGCTTGCTCATCGTCCTTGAATCTCCTTATTTACTATAGCGAATTCCTCATAGCAAACAGATACTTAGCGCAGCTAGTTCTATCCTGCCTTCTTTACCGCAGTATACAACCCACGCCGCATCAGGCCCTCCGGGTCGTACATCACTTCCATGCTGTTTGCTTCGAACTCCGACATGAACTCCTCGCGGCTAAACAGACCCATCTCGTGGCGCTCGGTGAAGAAATCTATACCTGCTGGTGTGCCTACCATGAAGTGGAAGTCGAGGATAGCCAGCCCTTCCTCGATTCTGCTGATGTTCATGCGAGCGATCTTTAGCTCAGGCTCGTCTACAAAGAGGGAGTGGAGACGCCCGTCCTGGAAGTTATCAGGTGTTATCCACGGCTCTACGATAAGCACGCCGCCCGGCTCAAGGTGGCGAATCATGTTGCGAAGCGCCTGCTGTAGCTTCTCAGGCGTTTTCACGTAGCCGACCGCACCGAACAGGCAGGTAATTATATCGAAGCGCCGACCCAGCTCAAAGGTTAGCATATCGGCGTGGTAGAACGTCACGCCTGGGTTGCGCTCTCTCGCTATAGCTAGCAGGTTCTCGTCGAGGTCGAGGCCTTCTACATCATAATGCTGGCGCAGGAGCGAGAGGTGCTTGCCTGTGCCGCAGGCTACATCAAGCAGGGAGTTGCCGGCGCTGCCCTGGTGCTCCGTAATAAGGGCGTGCAAGGTCTCGGCTTCAGTCGCGTAATCCTTGAAGCTGTAAATTGCATCGTAGAACTTGGCGGTCTTGGTGAACATGGGCTATCTATTGCGCTAACTGAACGGGAATGGCAACATGACGCTCCTGCCTCTTTATGCTCATCGATAGGCCAACGGCTATAAATCCCAGGAGGGCCGCCGAGATGAAGACAAGATGGTAGTCACCCAGCACGTCGTGGAAGAAGCCGCCCGCATATGCCGCCAGCCCCGCGCCGACCATGTGGGCGCAGAATATCCACCCGAAGATCGTGCCGACCGAGCCTTTGCCGAATCGCTGGGCTGTAAGATTCACGGTGGGCGGCACTGTGGCTATCCAGTCAAGTCCGTAGAGAACCGCGAATATTAGCAGGCCGCGCATCTCGACGATGAATGGGAGGGCGGCTATTGAGATGGCGCGGAAGCCGTAATAAAGGGCGAGCAATTTGCGGTTGTCGTAACGGTCGGAGAGCCAGCCGGACGATATTGTGCCGACGATGTTCATCATCCCCATCAGGCCGACTGCGCTTGCGGTCGCTACCTCGGTAAAGCCGTGCTCCATTGCGTGGGGGATGAGGTGGGTTCCGATCAGGCCGTTCGTAGTGTAACCACAAATGAAGAAGCTGCCTGCGAGGAGCCAGAAGTCGCGGGTACGAACCGCATCTCGAAGGGGAGTGGTGCGTACATCCGAGTTCTGCTCGCTCATGGCCGCGGAGCCGTCATCACCGATTGGCCGCAGGTTGATGTCTTGTGGGCGATTGCGCATGAAGACCAAAACGGGAATGATGAGCGCCACGGCAGCAATCGTCATGACGCCCACCGCAGAGCGCCAACCTGAAGAAGATGTAACAGAGAGCAGGCCCGGCAGGAAGATAAGCTGCCCGGCGGACGAGGCAGCGCCGAACACGCCGACCATCACCCCCCGGTGCGAGTAGAACCATCGGTTGGCGACGGTCGCCCCCAGCACGGTAGCCACTGCCCCCGTGCCGAGGCCCGTGACAACACCCCATAGGAGATGTAGCTGCCACAACTGGCTCAGCATAAGCAGCGGTCCAAGCCCGAGTGCGACAAGTGCCAGCCCACCGACCATCACCCGTCGAGGCCCGAAGCGGTCGATCAGGCCGCCACCCAAAGGACCACCCAGCCCATAAGCAAACAAGCTCACCATCACAGCGAGCGAGATGCTAGCCCGGTCCCACCCGAACTCGGTCTCCAAAGGCTTGATGAGGACACCCGGAGCCGTCCGCACCCCCGCCGCCACAAGTAGCACGAAGAAGGTGACGATAGAGATAATCCAGGCGTAGTGGAGACGGGGAGTCCCGGTATTCATAGCGTTATTTCCAGAATTCACCATACCATGTGTAATAGTTCGATGTCATCGTGATTACGACGTTTGTCGTTTCCAGGCCTGTATCTTTGGCCTTTATCATTACTTGTACACTGGACCATCGTCGGGCCAGTATTGGAAGTAGGATGTTTCCGGGGCGTCCACGAACGGGTAATCCCCAAACTCCCAGCCTACACTCTTCAAGAAATCGTGATAAAACGATTGAACTGCCTGTGCGCTATCTGTGGTTGTGAACGATATGATTCCCTTTGGAAACCTGGTATCTGAGAGATCAGTCCTCTGCTCGATCTGCTCCGCTTTTGGGTACAGCGGAGGGCTAGGTCTCGGCTTTAGTGCTTCCTCTCGGAGCTTGGGAAGGGCCCAAACTACACTTGTGGCTACCACAGCACACAATGTGAGGACGATATTGAGAAGCAGAAAGCCCCAAGTAGTTTTAGGCATAGATCTCTATATTAGCAATGACTCTACGGCCTCTAATGCTGCTCGGTACGTAGCCGAACCAGCTTCATTGCCAAGAGGACCACGAGCAACAGCAATACCCAAATCAACCAAGGATCCCAAAGCTCACTTAGTCGAAGCATGAGATATAAGATGAGCAGGGCAAGTATCAATAATTCATCTATGTCCAAAATGCGTTTCATAGTTTGGGAGATCTACTGAGCTTGGTAAATTGAGAGGCTCGGTATCCGCTTGAAATGCCTCAAATTGCGTGTCACCAGGGTAAAGTTGTTCCTCAGGGCGGTCGCTGCAATGAGCAGATCAAAGTCACTAATCGGTTTGCCCGCACCGCGTAATTCTCCACGGAGGCGAGCAAATCGTCTCATTATATCTAGGTCTAGCGGAACGACGTCTACATTCTGGAGAAAGGCCAGGAAGCCTGCCTCCTGGCTCGCAGGTGATATTCCATGGTAAATACCGTCATAAATCTCACCATAAGTTATGAGGCTAATGGCAAGCCCCTCGGAAGAGAGGGCGCCGAGAAGTGTTGTAGCCTCAGATCTCCCCTTTAGAGCAGAAGCTACCCAATCGGTATCAACTAAATAGGTCATAGCTCAACAGGCGGTCTTGATGGTATGTCGCGGCGCTCGTAGATGTACTTCAGGAAAGTATCAACATCTACGTCCCTCCAACTACCAAAAGAGGACAAGAATGCTTCGTGGTCGGCAGCGGTCCTCTTGGAGAGGCCGTTCGCCGGTCCAGGGCGCAACTCCACCACCTCTCCTTCTCCTTTCTCCACGACAATAGTCTCCTCGTCGCGGACTACGCGCTCGAAGTAGTCTTCCAGGTTATGGGCGAATTCGTCGAAGCTAACCCGGGTTGTTATTTTAGCCAAAGGATGTACCTCCATTCCCAATAAGTATAGCAGCCTATTTCAATAGAGCAGCCTCTATAGCCTCCTGCACAGTTGCTACCGATAGCCCCTTAATGCCACTCGGTAGCACGATCTTACGGTGCGCAGGTGGGTAGATAGCGCGCTTAAACCCTAGCTTGGCTGCTTCCTGCAGACGGCGGTCCAGTTGGCTCACGCTCCTCAACTCTCCTGACAGGCCAATTTCGCCTATCAGCACTGCTGTGGGGTCTACCTCTACTTCGCGGTAGGAGGAGGCGATTGCTACGGCCACCGAAAGGTCAATGGCAGGCTCGGTTATCTTGAGGCCGCCCACGATGTTGACGAATATATCCTGGTTGGAGAGACCCATGCCAGCGCGCTTGGTCAAAACGGCGGTCAGAAGGAGGAGGCGGTTGAGGTCGATGCCGTTGGCTGTGCGCCTGGGGAGGCCGTAGGCGGTCTCGGAGGTAAGAGCTTGCACTTCCACCAGGATAGGGCGAGTTCCTTCCAGTGTGACGGCCACAGATGCGCCGGGCGCGCCGTGGCTCCTCTCGGCGAGGAAAGCGGCTGAGGGATTGCTCACTTCCTTCATACCATCGTTGCTCATATCGAAGACGCCCACCTCGTTGGTAGAGCCGAAGCGGTTCTTCACGCCACGGAGCAGGCGGTACTGGTGGAACCTGTCGCCTTCAAGGTAAAGCACTGCGTCCACCATATGCTCCAGCACACGTGGGCCGGCAATCGCGCCTTCTTTGGTGACGTGGCCGACCAGGAACATCGGGATGTTACGCATCTTGGCGAGGCGCATCAGGCGGGCCGTGCATTCCCTCACCTGGCTGACCGAGCCTGCCCCAGACGTTAGCTCGGGCAAGTAGACGGCCTGTATCGAGTCGATGATAACGAGGGTAGGTTGCAGTACTTCTATCTGGGCGAGTATGGCTTCGAGATCAGTCTCGGATAGGAGGAGCAACTTGTCGGGGTTGAGGTCGAGGCGTGTGGCGCGCATTTTTATCTGCTGGGGGCTTTCCTCGCCCGACACGTACAGCACAGGCTTGTCGCCCCAGAGTGCAAGTTCTGCGCTCACCTGTAATAGTAGGGTAGATTTGCCTATGCCTGGATCGCCGCCAATGAGAACAAGCGAACCGGGCACGATGCCGCCCCCCAGCACGCGGTTGAACTCCTCACCCGGCACTATCATACGAGTGAAGTTCTCGTTCTGCACCTGGGAGATAGGCATTGGGCGGTTGCCGGTGCCTTCTACTCGGGCTTGCGCGGTTACGGTGGGCGCGGCGGTGGTTACCATGCTTTCGACGAAGCTGTTCCACTCGCCGCAGTCGGGGCACCGTCCCGACCACTTGGGCTGCTCGCTGCCGCACTGCTGGCAGACGAACATCGTGCGGGTCTTAGATTTAGGGGGCATTGTGGCTCTTTTCTAGGGTTCTAACCTGACTACCTGGGTTATACGGTCGAAATCTCGATCATAACTCAACAACTCCTCAATACCTTCGCGTTCCATATGGGCTATGCATAGAGCGTCTGTGAAGTCAATTATGTGGGCAGTGTAAAGGTCCAGGGCGCGCAAAAATGTGCTGCGGTGAGGCAGCCGCAT
>JBBRVL010000020.1:0-19186 GCA_038246925.1 Chloroflexia bacterium | reverse complement strand
TCGCAAGCTCGATTAGTAGGAGATGGAGAAGTCTGTCGAGTGGAGGCACGCCGCGAGCCGCCAGGAAGACGAACGCCCCTGCCGCCACCACGGTGAGGAGCGACGGCACGGGGTGGAGCAGCCGCCAGTAATCTACCGGGCGTGCCCGTGGCCTTGATTCTCTAGCTTGCATCGGAGGCGGTGTAATTCATAATCCGTAAATAAAAACAATAAAAACTCTTGGCGTTTACTTGGCGATCTTGGCGTCTTGGCGGTTTCGTAGTGAGAGGAATATCAGCCCCAGCCAACCAGCCAGCGAAGCCAGGCTTATTCCCACTCCCCATCTGAACGCGGGAGGATCATAGGTGAGGGTGATGGTATGCTCGCCCGGAGGTACGATAACGCCCTGCACTACATAGTTGACTTTGTAAAGCTGAGTAGGTACACCATCCAGCTGAGCCCTCCACCCATCGGCCCAACCTTCGTTCACTACCAGGAAACGCGTCTTTTCCGCCGTTGCTTTAACTTCGATTACACCCGGCACATGGCGGACCAGCTTTAGATTTTCGATCTCACTTTGGGTGACCGGCTCACCGCTATCCAGCGAAGCAACAGGCACGGGCAGTGCGCCTCCCGCCGCCTCGATATGAGCCTGGTTGACCCTGTCGATTGTAAGCGCCCTCGTACGGCGCAGGCTGATCGACTCGTCGGGAGCGACCTGATAACGTTGAGCAAAAGAGATGTAGGGCAGAGCATACAGGTTCTCCCAGACGGCAAAGCCATTGTCCGTCATCACCTGTCTGTAGATAGCCCCTCCGGCGGGAAGAGGCTCCCAGCTATTCGGGTCTTCCGAAGCCTCGGTCACGACCCACCTGATGCCGACGACTGCCATATGGACGGCACTGGGCTGCACCAACACCATGTGGCTGGTATAGTGGGGATCGCGCTCCCTGAAGGCGGTACGGAACGTCTCGGGAGTAAGGAGGCGGGAATAAGCCACATACCTGCTGCTTGCCATAGGATCGTAGAGGCGGTAATCGGGCACACGCAAAGCCATCAGCATATTCGAATCGGCATACTTCCCTACGATTGCCACTCTCTCGTCCGGTCCCAACCCAGAGAGAAATTGCGTCAAGCTATTTACTGGATAGAAAGTCTCTTTGGGAGAAGTAGGGTTGAAGTTCCACCCGGCGCGCATCATGTCGAGGAGGAGCAATATTATTACCAGCAGACCGAATGCTCCCGGACGCAGCCACCCAAGCAGGCGAGCCATAATTAAGACAGCGCCCGCGCAGAACATGGCGCCTGCCCACGTGATCCAGGCCGGTATGTAACTTTCGACGTTCACACTGCTGACGAACCAGACCTGCACCCCGGTTAGAAGGAAGAGCACACCAACAGCACCGAGAATTGAAGCTACTATACTCCAGCCTCGATGGAGGGTGCGCAATTCGTAATTCGTAATTCGTAATTCGTAATTGACCAGCCGGTCCAACCCCATCGCAGCGAGAACAATCACGCATGGCCCAGCCACACTGATAAGGCGCGAGTTGAAGCTACTGTTGAAGCCGGGAAGCTCGCGCAGGAAGCTGAGCGGGGGGATGCCATAGGCCATGCTAACCGAGATAGCAAGTATTCCAAGCCAGAAGAACGGCTTGCGCGGGGATAACGTGGTCCTGATTGTCGGCAGACTCTTTTTCCACCGACCCCCGACCCCCGGCCACCGACCACCAATCACCGATATTGCGAGCACCCAGGCAGCCAATAGCAACGTAACGGCACCTACATATGGGTTCGCCTCCACCCAGTTAGACGGGCCGCGATAAGCATCAGGCCAGCCAAAGCCGTTAGGTGACAACCACATCAGCGCGGCGGAGGCAGGCATAGAGATATATTGTACCTGTGCGCCCTCTCGCACCATCCACTGGTAGCTGGAGGTCAATACATCCAGAAAAGGCAGCAGCTGAGCGGCAGAGATACCCAAGCCGAGCAGACCTGCTGCCACAAGCCCCTCCAGCCTCCTTATGAAATACCTTCTACCAGATAATTCGTAATCCAAAACAATAAAACTCTTGGCGTTTTCTTGGCGATCTTGGCGTCTTGGCGGTTCCGTAGTAGTTCGTAATTCGTAATTGGAGATAAGCCCCGCGACTGAGAAGATGGAAAGAAAAGCCAGTGAGTGGAAGGCAGTCTCGATGTGGCCCGCGAGCAATTCGACGGCAATAAATGCAGAGAGCGCCGCAAGCCATCGTACTTCGACAGTATCGAGCCACTTGAACGCGGCCCACAACATCCAGGGCACCCAGGCCAACCCCTCGCTTATAGGCCACTGGAGCCAACCGAGCACCGGGCCGGAGAGTTGGAGCGCCGCCGAGCCGAAAATTGCGGGGAGCATTCCGAGCTTGAGCGCGCGTAGAAGCAATGCCATACCGAGGCCACAGAGGGTCCACTTCAATGCGGTAATCGCACCCAGGCCCCACAGGGGTGGCAGCGCCAGCCAGAGCAGGTTGAAGGGCGACAGCACTTGCGATTGCAGGCTTGCGTGAAAGTGGGTGCCCAGGCCGTTGTAGGGGTTCCAAAGTGGGAAGCGTCCCTGCCCAATCTCGCTCCGAGCGTACAACTTCCAGGGTAGGAATACGTCTACCACGTCGCCCATGATCGGGTTCTGAACGGGAGGTCGGGGTGAAGCGGGCGGCCTGCCCCCCATGAGAGGATCGGCAGCCACTATATCCGTAGGTGCGAGTACGCCCAACCCCAGGAGAGCTGGCCAGAGCATCACGACCGAGATAAGCGCAGGCAGGATAGCGAGACGAGCCGTTTCACCGACCCACGGTGCGCGGCCCGATCTAATTATGAGTTTTGAATTTTGAATTTTGAATTGATAATCGTTCTCGTAATTCATAATTCAAAACTCATAATTCATAATTCACAAGATCCCCTAAAGGCGGGACTATCCCCTCCAAGGCCGCGCTGATATGCCTGAGCACAGCCTCGTGCTGCTCGGTGATGCCTATCTCGGCGGCTGCCTCAGATATCGGCGCGAGGAGAGGGTACACTCCCAATTTTGGATCTTGGATTTTGGATTTTGGGTTGTCAGTCGTCGGTCGTCGGTCGTCGGTCGTCTGTGGGCTATCTCGTCTAACACTGCTTGAGGTGGGTGGAGCCAATTCCACCTCAACGCCGGGGACAAGAAAACGAAGGTAGCCTAGCGCAGCCTGGCCCAGCGTGTGGTTCTCAGCAACGTACTCGCGGGCGGCGCGGGACATCGCCTCGCGCAGATCGGGACGTTTGGAGAGGAGAAGAAGATATTCGAGAAGCAGTTCTTCCTCAATGTCGCCTATGTCTACCTTCCCGGCGGCGCTGTCTGGCAGCTCTTTGAATGAGCCTGTGCGCGATACCAGCACGGGCACACCCGCGCCCATGATACGCAGGAGGGAAGCCGAGGTCTCGCCCGCCGTGGGGTAGCGCAGGTTGAGGCATACGTCCGATGCAGCCAGGTAATACGGGAACTCTTCGGGCGAGACGTAGCCTGTGAACCTCACCTTGTCCAACAGGCCGAGCATATCGATCTGACGGGTGGGGTCATAATTAGGCGAGCGGCTACCGACAAGCAGGTAGAGTGAGCGCGGCGCCTCCATCAGCAACGCTTTGAAGGCTCGCAAAGTAGTCGAAACGCGCTTGTAGGGATTGAGGTGGCCCACGGATGTCACCAGGAAAAGGTCGGGGTCGATGCCGAGGCGAGCGCGCGCCTCTGCTTTGGGGATGAGGGGTGGGAGGGGAACGCCCATCGGCACTACCGCCAGGGGAATGCCCGGCCTAACCTGCCGGACCAGTCCTTCCATGTAGCGGCTGTGGACGATTACCCCATTCGCATGGTTGATTACTTCGTCGCTCAAAGGGTACTCGAATAATGCCTCGGGGAACTGGCCGAGGAGCACGCGCAGGGCTGCCTCACGGCCCTCGATGCCGTGACGCTGCTCCATAATGCTGATGTATTCCTTGCGCTTGCCGCCGTTCAGCGTCATCCAGACTCGCAGGTGGTGCAGCACAAATTCGTGCATCACCACGACACCGGGCGAGCGCATCAATTCATTGTATATGTAGGCATGGGCCGATGAGTTGCCCATCTGGTAGACGGTCGCATCGTACCCCGCTGATAGGCGGCGGAAGTCACTGCCGGGCAGGATGTTGAACTGCCCGGTCACTTCCCGGTTTGACGGCTTGTAGCCTTTGTCTATGAAGATATCTATATCCAGAGGCTGTCCACCCACTTTCGCGCCCGCCAGGGTGAGCAGAAGCTCCTCGCTGTAGTCGGATATGCCCGACTGGATCGGGTTTAGTGGGGAGAAGAAGGCGATTTTCATGGGGATAAGTGGCTAAGCAGTCGCAGGGTCGGGCAGTGTCACCTTGTCGGCCTGCGGGTCCAGTACGATGCGGCCGCCGTTGGGCAGGGTTATCTGGGGGTAGGTGTGGCCGAAATCGAGGTCCATGACTACAGGCAAATCTGGTTGCCCGAACTCCTCGGCGACGATGCGGCGCACTACACCGGGCAACTCTGCTCGCTGTTCCGGTGTATAGGCATCCGGACGGCCTACCACCATGCCATTTATCCTGTCGAATACTCCTAGCATGCCGTAGTTACGCAGTATATAGCCGACGGTTGCGGGCGGCATCCCGTCCTCGGAGGTCTCCCAGTAGAAGACTGCACCGTCCCATATATCGGAGCCAGGCCACCACTCTGTACCCTTCAGCATCTCCAGAACATCGAGACAGCCGCCAACCAGGTGGCCTTCGACTCGCCGGGTGCCCTGGAGCCACTTGCGGCCCTCGTTCGGCTGCATGGCTCGGCGCTGGTTGGCCCGGCTCTCATCTTCCCACCGCACCATCTCGCATGTCCACTCCGGGGCAGGTTCAATGTCGCCGGGGGCTTCGGTGGACATTATGGTACGGCGCACCCATTCCTCCGTATAAGGGAACATACCTCCATTCTCTGCGATACCTGCCATCACCGAAGGGCCATAGAAGGTCTGCAGGCCGGAGAGGAGCGCAAGCATATGCAACGTGGTCGTGTCGGAGAAGCCCATGAAGACTTTAGGATTATCCGCCATTATCTTTGTGTCTATGTAAGGCAAAATACGCACCGAGTCGTCGCCCCCGATGGAGGTGATTATCCCGTCAATACTCGGGTCGGCGAGGGCGGCATTGAGGTCATCGGCACGAGCTTTGGGGTTACGCCACACCCAATCGGCCTCGGCCCTGGTATGTTCCATCTCGACGACCTCGAAGCCGAACCGCTCTCGAAGCTCGCGCACCCCCATCTCGTGCCGGTGTGGTATTGTGCCCGGCCCGCCCCACGACGGCGAAACGATAGCCATTCGGGAGCCGGGTGACAACGCGCGTGGTTTTTTCAGGCTCAATCCCATCACTAACTATACTCCTCTGATCCACTCTTAGTGTTGTCATTCTGAACGAAGTGAAGAATCGGTTTGCATGGTACAGACCCTCCCTTACGGATTCTTCACTTCGTTCAGAATGACAATGGAAAGAGGTTCTACTAACGACAAACTACTTGCCCGATGCAGCGCTCAGGAGCGTATCGACAACATGGTCCCAGGTTATATCCTTCACCTTTTCATGGCCTACGCTTCCCAGACGTTGGGCCTCATCCGCATCACTCAAGAGGCGCGTTATCGAGCGAGCAATAGACTGAGGCTCTGCGGGCGTGACCAGACCTGTAATACCATCTTCCACGAACTCAAGCACGCCGCCCGAATCATCAGTGGTTATCACAGGGCGGGCTGCCTCGAGAGCTTCTACCGCCCCATAGCCGTAGTCCTCATCCACGGGAGCGTAATAGACAGCACGAGCGGCTGAGTACAAACGGGAAGCCTCCTCGTCAGATATAAATCCTACGAACTCCACACGATCCGAAAGTCCAAGCTTTGAAGTTTGCTGTTTCAAGGTGTCTGCGTCCGGCCCGGTTCCCGCTATGACTGCCCTCGCTCCCGGTGCTAGGGCGAGCGCATCGAGTAGCAGCCGTATGCGCTTGGCGGCATCGAGGCGACTCATCGAGAGGATGTAGTCACCGTAGGGGCCAGGCTCGAGATTGAGACCGGCACGAACGGGCGGGTAAAGAGGCTCTCCTTCGAGACCATTGAAGCGTTGCAATCGGCCCGCCACGTTGCGCGAGATGGTAAATATCTTGCGGCTCTCCGAAAGCGTGCGGCGGTCCATGTCGATCAGGAGGCGGCGAGACTGAACATCTTCCGGCGAGTTCGTGAAGTCGGATAGCGGCGAACCAAACCAATCATATGCCTGCCTGTATTGGTGGACCAGCCATGTCACTTTGCATGGATGTTTTACCACGTAAGAAGGCCACTTGGTACATATAACCATATCAATCGGTTGCCCGTCGGCTTCGGTTATGTCAAGCATACGCCAGGCAAGGGCGCTGGAAAAAAGCTGGGGACGAGGGTACCACTTATAGGGCAGGGCTATCACCTCCACCTTGTGCCCCTTCGCCGCGAGAGCATCCCGCAGCCCTTCGACGAGCACCTCATTGCCTCCATGTATAAACGGTACCTGGGCAGTACAGATGGCTATGTGCATAAGAGTGGTCGGTGGTCGGTGGTCAGTTGTCGGTAATCACGTTTCACGTTTCTCGTCATCCGTAATTCGTAATTGGTCTTCCAGCCGTTCCACTCGCTCTTCGAGGAGCTGCCATTCGCGGGTCATGCGCTCCTGGTAGGAGGTGATTTCGACGATGGCGCGGGCGACGGATGAATTGAAGCGGTTCTGCTGCTCGACAATAGGGTTGATATACCAGCGCAGGAGTATGCGTACCAGGCGCTTGGTGTACGAGCCTAGCCTGCCTACTACGGGCAAGTCCCATGTAACAGGCAGGTGGGCCGATACAAACCAGGTATCATTTACGGCATCGGCGCTCTTGCGAAGCTCCGCGAGGTTGAGAGCGTGGGGATCATCTGTGCTCGTATAGCTGAAGCGGGCGCGTCTCTCCTTCACCTGCTCACGAAGCTCGGAGAGGATAGAAGCTGTGTTTATTTTGGATTTTGGATTTTGGATTTTGGATTGTTCGTTCATACTAGATGTTACTCAAGCTCTTCGTCTATTTCGTCTTCGTCCGGCTCCTGGGGAGGTCCCCCGTTGGCGCTATTATTTTGGGAGATCAGACCGGCTGTTAATAACGACTGAAGGGCGACCTGTGCTTGCAGTTCGGCTAGCTGGTCCGACATTTCTCTCAAAGTGCGCGCTACCGATGCATTGTAATCGACCTGCTGCTGTAATATAGGTTGGACGTACCAGCGTGTCGAAAGGTTGTTCATGCGTGAGCGCAGGCGAGCTACAAGAGGACCTACCACCGAAGCCGACGATGAAAAAGGCTTCTCGCGCACCCGCCAGCCGCCCATTACTTCGCGCATATGGTTCTGTATGCTGTTCCATCGGCGCTCTATTCCTGGTTCGGCAGGTGCCTCCCCGTCCGCTAACTTGTTATTGAGCAGATGAAGTGAGGCCTTACGGTCTTCCTCTGGCATGACGCCCGACAGCCTTGCCGTCTCTGCCGGGAGGAAGTCGAGCATCACCTGCTCCGGTGAATAATGCTTGATGATGTAGCGCAGCCTGTTGGCGTGGTAATAACTGTAATAGAGGCCGGTAGTGTGGTCGAGGGTGACGGACTCTTTGTGGTAAGCCACAGCCTTTGGCTGGTAAAGGACCCGCAGCCCCAGCTTTTCGGCTCGAACGCAAAGGTCAACATCTTCGTAGAAGACGGGGAAGAAAGACTCGTCGAAGAACTGCAGGTCACGGCCTACCTCCCGCCTCATCGCAAGGGCAGCTCCGGTGACGAACTGCACGGTCCTGGAATGGTTGTATTGCCCTGTATCAGGCTCGCCTCGGCCTATATGCTCGGTCGTCGCAAGAGGATAATGGACTACGCCGCCCGCGTGCTGTATTGTCTCGCCGTCTGGGTAGAGTATCTTGCTGCCTACTATTCCAATATGCTCATCAGAGAGGAGGGTATCGACCACGACGGCCATCCAGTCGGGATCGAGCTTCACGTCAGGGTTGATGGTCGCCACGATGTCGCCACTTGCCATGTAGAGGCCGACGCTCGCCCCGCCCGCGAAACCCTTGTTGTCTTGAAGCTCCACAAGCTCCACATCAGGGAACCGCTTCCGCACGAGGTCCACGCTCCCGTCAGTAGAGCCGTTATCGACCACGATGATCTCAACCTGAGGGTAGTCAAGTTCGAGTATGGACAGAAGGCACGACTCTATGTGAGCCGCGGTGTTGTAGCTCACCACGACTACCGAAGTAGAGTATAGCTTGGACGTGGTTTGAGTGTCCTGCATAAGTTGCGACATTATACAATGATTTGCCCATTGCTGTTCCTAAAAGTTCCTAACAAAACTAAGGGGGCGGAAAGAAAAAGGCATTCGTAGGGGCATGGCGTGCCATGCCCTCTCTCCTTACCCCCATCTTTACGGCTCACGAACAGGGCATGATGCATCATGCCCCTACGGTAGGTTAGGTTTTGTTAGGCACCCTAAAGTTTAGACAGGACTTCAGCACAGGCGATAGCA
This sequence comes from Chloroflexia bacterium, assembly GCA_038246925.1. GTDB lineage: Bacteria > Chloroflexota > Chloroflexia > QHBQ01 > JADMIH01 > JADMIH01. Next base: position 10,607 of record JBBRVL010000020.1, on the reverse strand, counting down.
GGCTCCCAACCGTAACCATGGTCTTCTATACTCCACCAGGCGGATAGCACTGCCTGGGCAACTCCCCAGGCGCGAAGGCGCTCGCGGTCGGGGTTGAGTTCTTCTGCCAGTTGGTCGAGGCGGCGGGCAAGGATACGACCTCCATTGGATAGTGTCAGAGGTTCGGGCAGTTGATTCCGTAGCAGCGCACCGACTTCGTATGCAGGTTCACCAACAAGCCCCTTGGGGTCGAGCGCAAGCCAGGGTTGACGCTCGGCGCGAACGATATTGTCGTGGTGCAGGTCACCATGCAGGAGTACAGGCTCAGATGCCGAGGCAAGAAGCTCTGTGAAAAGTGCCTCCGCTCGCTCGACCAGGGCTGCGGGCAAAGGTCCCGTGGTTCCGTCGAACTGTTTCCTTAACCTCCCCAGGCCGGAAGCCCACGTTGCGACCGTGGGGAACTGGTGCTCAATCGGCGCGGGCCTCCATAACTGGCTCATCACTGCGGCGGCAATAGACGTGGCTTCTTCATCATCCGTGAGGCTAGAGAGTGGAGTGCCAGGCTTGAGGTACTCCAACAGCATGGCGCCCCGTTCAGGGTCCGCCTCTAGCAATTGCACAATACCGTGGCCGTCATAAAGGCGAAGGGCCTCCATTTCGGAGGAGAACTCGGCACTGGGAAAGCCGACCTTCAGCACCACATCTAGCCCATCTGAGCGGACAGCAGGGGCAACATAGTTATAGGTCAGTGGTACGAACGGGGGCATGACAGTCAGCGACCATTGTTGTTCAAGGCTTAAGAGAAGCCCAGGCAAGCGGGCCAACCACCCGGTACCTTCTTCTCCATAGACTTCAACCATCGTGCGAACAAAATTGTCAGGAATCACGTTTGGCCTCGTAGGGGCATGACGTGTCATGCCCTCTTCCCTTGCCGCGATCTTTCCGGTTCCGTGAACAGGGCATGGCGCTGCCCAATGGTGTCGCATTAAAATTGGAACGGGCTGTAGGGGCAGGCCCCCGTGCCTGCCCTGACCGTCGCCAACAAGGGCAGGCACGGGGGCCTGCCCCTACGGAATCTTTATGCGACACCATTGTGGCGCGCCATGCCTCTACGAACTGACATCGCGGTATATCTCGGCGATGCGCGCTATCTTGTGGTCCCATGTGTGCTCGGCGAGGACCTTGCGACGGCCCGCGTTGCCCATTTCGCTTGCCAGCTCGGGGCGCTGCAAAAGCATCTGGATGCGGGTGGCGAGGGCGGACACATCGCCGAAATCTACCAGATAACCGTCGGTGCCGTCAGTTATCACTTCGGGCACAGCGCCCGCACGTGCGCCTATTACGGGTAGGCCGTTCAGCCACGCTTCGAGGTAGACGATACCGAACGACTCGGTGCGTGAGGGCATACAGAAGACCCGCGCCGCCGCCTGCAAGTCGCGCTTGTCTTCGTCCGATATAAAGCCGAGCCACCGGCATTTCTCCCTCACATCGTCTGGCAGCCCTTCATAGTATCTCTTGAACTTATCGAGCATGGTGGAGCCTGCCATCAGGAAAGTGGCGTCACAGCCTCGCGCCCATACCCTCTGCATCGCCTCTATTGTTTGCGCCGTGCCTTTATCGTGCGCTGCCGCCCCGATGTAGAAGACGATAGGCCCCTCGATGCCGTACTTACTGCGGAACCGCTCTCCGTTGCCACCCACCACCTTATATGGGTTGACGCCAACGCCGACACGTTCCAGTTTCTTGGAGGGCACACCCAGGCTCTCAAGGTAGTCGCGCTCCATCCTGGTCTGCACGATCACGCGGCTTGCCCGGCGCTCCAGGTCGAGGTGATGCCGCATCGTATAATAACGGCTCACGCTGCGCTCACCCGGCTCACCCAGATGGGTGAAGGGCGTGATTATGTGGGGTATGCCTACCCTCTCCGCATAATCGGCAGCCGATGATATGAGCGATTCGAGAGAGATATTGGCCGAATGAACAAGGTCGAACGTGCCTGGGCGCAACGAGGCGAGAGCGCGCCTCATGCCCGGCACCCAGGGAGTGATACGGGACATCCTGTAGAGGAGGGAAGTAGAGCGGGGAGCAAGGTCGCTCAATTCAGACATTGCGCGTCGCCAGGCTCGATAATAAATGGGGGGGAAGGGCAGGTGCTTTACCGGGAAGCGGCGCACAAGCACCCCTCCATGCGTATCACGAGGTGATGCAATGCGGCGTGCTTTCTTCGTCCAGAAGTAGTCGAGGTCCCATGCATCGGTAGTCCATACCTCGACCTTGTGCCCGGCACGAGCCAGCCGCTCCGATAGCTCCTGAAAATAAAGCTCGGACCCCCCTATGTATGGGTGGTACCGCTGAATTACGTGCAGGATACGCATCGTTTAATTTTGAATTATGAATTATGAATTATGAATTATTGAGGGTCACCTCAATTCAAAATTCATAATTCAAAACTCATAATTCCTAAGGCACGGGTGGGGTGTCGGTCCAGATGCCGGTGTATTTGAGCTTGGTGAAGACGGCGGCTCGGATGTCTTTCAGGGAAGTATTCTTGGCGAGGCCGTCGACGGTCATCTGGGCGGCTTCCTGGCATAGGCTGCAAGTGACGCTGTGGTCGGTGAAAGTCACCTCACCTCCTGCAAGGGGCGGCGCTTTCACGTAGCATTCGGCCAGGCTCTTGTGAGCCGTAGTGTAGGCAGCGCAGCCGCAGTAGCATGGGACATGGCTGTAGGCGTCATAGTGGTCAACTGCACCCTTGTACAGAGCCATCGTCGTATCACGAGCGGGACCGGCAGCCATATTCATAACAAAATCAGGCATGGCACCTGCCGACTTTGTTTCAACGACCTCTTTCGGGTCGGGGATCGGCTTGGTGGAGCCGGTAGGCTTGCCTTCCGGTATATCGGCATAGGGCGCGCGGGTTGTGCCGCCGGGGTTGCTATCGCAAGCGACAACCATCGCTACCAACAAGGGGAGGAGGAGCATAGCAAGCACTTTGACGGTGCGCGGCGTTCCCTGTTCTGGGGAATTAGTTTCTTTCAAGGCTTTGTTTCCTGTTCTTTAGGATCAATAGGTGAATATGACGCGTGTTATGCACACGGGGTATTGTCCCATATTTCGGGGTGTATTAGCAAGAGGTGAAGGACATAGAACGAAGGGCTAAGCTATCCACTGCTCAGTAGTTGTAAAATGGAATCCATGCCACCCGATATTTTGAGTTCTGCCCCTTCCCGTATGAACGCCGGTGTACATCTGATCGCCTATAACTTGGGACAGGGTGGGTCGCGCGATCCCGCTCTTTGGGCGCGTGTTCTCCCGCCCCTGGCGCCGGACCTGCTGTTCGTGCAGGAATCGCGCGATCCAACGCATTCCTGGCTCCCAGCGCTTCCATCCACCCGCAGAGAGTCCTGGCTCTGGGCTTCGGCCCCCGGCGGACGATGGGGTAGCGGACTGTGGGTACGCGATGGATACTTGACACCACTGGAGGTGCCGGAGGCTTATACCGGACGGGTGGTCGCAGCAGTTGTAGAGGGCCGCGCCTGGCCGGGTATCGGTATGGGGCCAGTAGTGGCACTTAGCATTCACGCCCCCACACGCAAAGGCAGTTCCTATATTAAAGAAGTGGGGCACATCCTCGACTTCGCTGGCGCACTGGCTCAAGGGTGTCCCTTGATCTTGGCGGGAGATTTCAACGTCGCCGTTGGACTGAGGCAGCCTGGACAAGCCCTGTCTATCTCGCGGGGCGAGAAGTTGCTCCTCGAACGGTTGCGCGAGGAATTTAGCCTGGTACCGTGCTGGCAGACGGCGCACCCAGGAGAGCCTCTGGCCCGCACGCTGCGCTGGATGCGCCGGATCGACTCCCCGCCCTACCACTGTGATGGTCTGTTCTTGCCTGCGACCTGGGCCTCAGCACTGAAGACATGTGAGGTGCTGGAAGGAGAGGAGTGGTGCAAGTTGAGCGACCATAATCCGGTTGTGGCGACGTTTGCCTTCAGCCCTCCTTAACGCTATATCTCCGTTTCCGTCCTCTATGAGACCACCCGCGCCAATACGATCCCTAGATAGGCTGCCACTATTGAGCCGACCAGGCTTACCCCGGAATTGGCGGCAGCCAGCAGTAGATCGCCCCGCTCGATGAGGACAATCGTGTCATAGCTGAAAGTGGAGAATGTGGTGTACGCGCCCAGGAAGCCGGTGCCTATAAGAAGGCGATATCCTTCGTCGGCTACCAAGCGGTTGGCAAGCAGCGTATAAGCGAAACCGAGCAAGAAGCTGCCTCTCATGTTCACGAAGAGTGTGCCGTATGGGAAGAGCAGGCCCACCCTTGCCGCAAAGTAGTTAGCTACCCAGTAGCGCAGGTTAGCCCCGAACACTGCTCCCAGGCCGATAATTACAAAATCGCGCATTCGCTTGTGTCTCCAGACGTGTTATTTCTTGCCGTGAGGAAGGGTAGCGTGCAGATAACGGTGTCCCTCGATGTCCTGTATCGTGAGCAGACCACCGTTCGGGTGCACCATCCCCTCTAACCTCGGCAGCAGCATTTCTATTCTGGAGGCTGTGTCAACGATCACAATAACGAGAGGTAGGTGCTGCTGGATGTCGGCGAACCCCGCCCTTTGTATAGTGCGGCTCGATGAGCTATAGCCCGCGATACCCCTGAAGACGGTCGCGCCCGCGCAGTCGTTCTCCTGCACCATCTCCAATATCGCTAGGTAAAGTGGCCTGCGCCCGGCGTGGTCGGTCTCCTTTATATAGATGGTCAACTGCTGCATCAGATCGAATCCCTCGTGGGGCACGAGTGGGCCTGTGCCGGTCCTTCCCCAATCGCTGTTAGAGTTATCGGCCATAATGTATGACTCCCTCCGGCGGTTGTGCCTGCCTGTGTCTTTCGGCACCCGGTGCCGAGCCATCAAAAAAGCCCCTACCAGCACCGCGAAGGATGTCAGTAGAAGCTATCAGTCCGGCCTGGACAAATCGGCCTATCGGCGGCCCGGCGAGCCTCATCGCCTATCTTGTGAGGTCTATTATATGCGTCTCGTACATCGGTGTCAAGGCAGCAGACAAGGGGAATGACTAAACAAGAAGATGCAATACGGTAGGGGCGGACCAATGTGTCCGCCCTGTTTCCTGACCACGATCTTCTCGGCTAACGAACAGGGCGGACCCGTGTGTCCGCCCCTACAGCTTTTCGCCACCCCGCATTCATACGCTGTGTAACGCGGCGCTGGCGAAAGAGGAATAACAGACTCTCGAATATAAAGGCACGTCTGTTTGTGGTGCGTAATTACTATGCTTCGTCCACCAACCTTGAATAGACGCTCTGCCATATACTGCTTATACTATGAAAGAGCCGCATACGGCCCAAGGAGATGCTTTGGAACAGATAATCATTCAGCCTGGTACAGTGGAAGAGCCTTTTGCGGATGTCAAGCGTGCTATCGTAGTGTGCGCGCACGCCGATGATCTTGAGACCATGATGGGCGGAACGGTCGCGCTCCTCACCGCACATGGTATAGAGATGTTCGAGCTTATATGTACTAGAGGCGACCTCGGCTCTCACGACCCAGCTTACACGCGCCAGACGCTTTCCGAGGCTCGCCTGGGTGAAGCAAAACGAGGAGCAGCCCTACTAGACGTGCGAGACGTAGCGGTACTCGACTATCCTGACGGAGAGTTAGAGCCGAATCTGGACGTGCGCGCTCAGATCGCTTTATATTACCGCCGTTGGCAGCCCGACGCACTATTCACCTTCGACCCTGCGTGGGCAGGCCAGATTCACCCAGACCATCGGGCGGTAGGCCGCGCTGCAATCGATGCGGTTATGCCGTCTAAGATGCCCCTCTATAGGCCTGAGCAACTTGAGGGTGACGGCGTGTCTGTAGGCAAAATCACGCGAGCCTTTCTGTTCGGTCCGGCGGATGTTTCATTCTTCGTAGATGTGACCGGCATCTACAACCGAAAGGTCGAGGCAGCTATGGCTCATAAGAGCCAGTTCCCCGAAGATAAGAACCTCGACTGGATGCGACAATTAGACAGCGAGGCAGCAAAGCAGGCTGGAAGCGAAGGCAAGTACATGGAAAGGTTCGCTCGCCTGGACCTATGGTAGGCTCCAGTGGATGATATTAGAATTCATCTCAAAAAGAGCAATAAGAATGGGTTCATTGATAAAATTAGGATTGTCATTCTGAACGCAGTGAAGAATCAGTCTGCATAGCACTGACTCCTCCGTAGTGATTCTTCGCTATGCTCAGAATGACAAGGGTTGGTGAGTTCTCTTCGGTCATACTGGTTTGGTGATGAGTTCTAATACTAAACCAGGCCTTTGAACAGACCACCATCGACCTGGATAGTAGTGCCTGTAATATAAGACGCCTTGTCAGACGCCAGAAATACCGCCAGGTTCGCTAGCTCTTCAGGCTCACCATATCGCCCCATAGGTATCTGGGAGATGAAAAAGTCGCGGGCTTCTTCTTCGGTTGTGCCCGATGCGGAAGCTCGTGCGCTATCAAGCTGCCGTATGCGCTCCGTATCTAAACGGCCCGGCGCGATATTGTTGACCGTTATGCCGAACGGCGCAAGCTCGGAAGCGAGGGTCTTTGCCATGCCCGTTACACCTGCCCGGATCGCATTCGATAGAATAAGCCCGTCTACCGGCTGCTTGACGGCAACAGAAGTGAGATTGATGATCCTGCCACGTCCGCTCGACTTAAGATAAGGTAATGCCTCACGTACCAGACGGGCTGCGCTCAGAAGGTTCAGATCGAAAGCACGGTACCAGGCAGCGTCGTCGTGCTTCGTGAAATCACCGGGCGGCGGGCCACCGGCGTTGTTCACCAGTATATCGAGCCTTCCGAACTGCTCTATCGTCGTTGATACTACGCGCTTGATATCGTCCTCGTTGGTCAGGTCGACCCTCACAGCCACCGCTTTCGAGCCTGTTTCCTCCCTTATTTCGGCAGCCACGGCTTCAAGAACCTCTAAACGGCGGGCACAAAGGACTACGCTTGCTCCCTCGCGCGCCAACCCTATTGCTACCGCCTTCCCAAGCCCCTGACTCGATGCCGCCACCAGGGCTACTGTCCCATCCAGGCCCATATCCATGCCTTTACCCCTCTCGTCCAACGGACTACATTTGCTTCAATATAGCACATGCCTGAACGTCTTATCTCAGGCGCCTACCGCAGAAGGAGAACGCCACTTATGCAAAATGCGTTCGGGTATAATTTCCGCATGCAGTATCATTATGACCCGCTCTGGGGAGAGGTCTCTCTTGATGAACCTGTCATCTACTCGCTGGTCCAGTCAGGGCCGGTTCAACGGCTGCGCGGAATTGCTCAGGCGGGGGCAAGCGCGTACCTCTTCCCGGACAAGGCGACGATTACCCGATTCGACCATAGCCTGGGGGTAATGTACGTGCTAGCAGCCCTCAATGCGACACTGGCGGAACGGGTCGCCGGGCTTCTGCATGATATACCTCATACTGCTTTCTCCCATACGGTTGATATAGCGTTCCCCAGCGTCGAATACAACTTCCACGAGCAGTTCCACCGTGACATTGTTATGCGTTCTGAGATCCCAGCAATATTGGTGGAACATGATATTAGCGTGGAAGTCACGTTGGAATCGGCGCGCTTTCCGTTACTCGAACAGCCATTGCCATTCCTTTGCGCCGACCGGATAGATTACGCGTTGCGTGACAGGCATGCGTCCGGTCATGTAAGCAGCAGTGAAGCAAAGGCTTATCTGGCTCACCTCATTCCAACACCACACGGTATAATTCACGCTGACGTTGAAAGCGCCCTCTGGTTTGCGACCCATTTCGCAGAGGCGAACCGAATTTCCTGGACAGCGCCTGCCGAGGCGGGTGCCTATTGGGCGCTCGGGAATGCTATCAGACGTGCCGTTGAGCTTGGCTTTCTAAGCCTGGGAGAACTCTTCACCACGGACGCGGAGGTAATGTCGCGCCTGGTCGCTATAGCCGACCCGGAGGTCACGGCCTACTTGCAGCTACTGAAGCCTGGCGCCTGCTTCTTCGTGGTTGAGGACGATGGCCCTTATTTCGAGACACACATGAAGCAGCGCATGGTCGATCCTCTGGTGCAACAGCCCGGAGCATTCAGACCGGAGCCGCTCTCGCGCTTATCTCCATTGTATGCAGAGCTACTCTCTAGCATCCCGCCCGCGGGCACTCTTACCTATCGCCTCTGGTCTGACAGGATGCCGCCACTTCTAGTCCAAATCTATGGGGATATGTCCCCAGCGGGGCACGCTTTTTGAGACCGGAAGAGAGGACCAGCCTTCTCTACGTGGCCGCATAGGGCTAGTACTGCGCTGACACAGGGAACTCTTCTTTCCAAGAGCGCGGTAGTAGTACTTTCTGGCTATTCGTACTATCTTTTCTAGTCGCCCCACGTTTTATATACGGATTGTTCGATAGCAGCTCAGGAACGTAGCCGTAGCATAACGAAGCGTGTTTCGACCATGTTCCGCGCTGCTTATAAACAAAGCGAACTCGATTGAAGATGGAAGTATAGAAGCATAAAAACAGCGATGTAAGGGCAGCCGCGTGGGAATTGACCTCCCAGCGTTACATCGTTTATACTCTCAGTGATCATAATTAGGCATAAGATAGACTAACATCTTTGAACGAGCATATATCTGGCTCCGGTTCGGCTGCGTCGGAGGCAGGGAGCAGTTCAGAGCATAACAAAGGAGTCTCTGTGACTAAGAAAACGACAGCCGACCAGGGCGCTCTAACTGAAACAACCACTCAAAACAGCCATCATATACTTGTAGCAGACGACGACGCAGCTATACGCTCCCTACTTAGAGATTTCCTCGAAGAAGAAGGTTTTCAGGTAACCGAAGCTACATCGGGACAGGAAGCTCTTGAGAGCCTGCGAGAAGGCAACCATGACCTTGTCCTCCTCGATGTACGCCTGCCTGGGATGACCGGCCTCGACGTGCTGAAGCAGTTGAGAGAGAAAGAGGGCGAAGTGCCCGTCATCCTCGTCACCGCTTTCGGCTCCCCTAATATCGCAATCCAGGCATCTTCGCTGGGCGCTTATAGTTATATCACCAAGCCATTCGACCTGGACGACGTTCTCAACAATATCCAGCGCTTCTTCGAGCGACAGCAGCTCAAAGAAGAGGTCCGCACCCTTCGCTCTCAGATCGAGCCACGGGACCCCTCGGAGCGTATCATCGGCAACTCGCTTCCGATGAACGAGATTTATAAGCTGGTTGGACGCTCCGCGGGCAGCGATGCTACCGTGCTCATAACAGGCGAGACAGGCACAGGCAAGGAGCTTGTCGCCCACGTCATCCACTCCAACTCGACCTACCGTCATGGGCCGCTCATCAAAGTGAACTGTGCCGCCCTACCCGAAACATTGCTAGAGAGTGAGCTTTTCGGGCACGAGAAAGGCGCCTTCACGAACGCGATCACCCAGCGCAAGGGCCGCTTCGAGATGGCCCACAAAGGCTCCATCTTCCTCGATGAGATAGGTGAGATGAGCCTCAGCACCCAGCGCAAGCTACTCAGAGTGCTGCAGGAACGCGAGTTTGAGCGGGTCGGCGGCTCTATCCCGATCAAGGTAGATACACGCGTGATCGCGGCCACCAACATCAACCTCGAAAGCGAAGTGGAGGCAGGCCGCTTCCGTGAAGACCTTTATTACCGCCTGAACGTCATTCGCATCAGCATGCCGCCCCTCCATGAGCGCAAGGACGACATTCCTCTGCTCGTGGAACACTTCCTGGATAAGCATCGTTACAGTCCCACGTCGCCACCCGCTCGCATATCCGAAGAGGCTATGAAGGCGCTGATGAAGCACGACTGGCCCGGCAACGTGCGCGAGCTTGAGAACACGATCCAGCGTGCGGTTGTCCTCTCCCAGGGCGGCGTTATCACCAGCCACCACATCAGCATCTCGAACTTCAGCGACCGCCAGCTAATCGACGTTGCCCGCCTCGTGCGCGACAGCACTCCCCTCACCGAGATAATGAGCCAGGTAGAGAAGATGGCGCTCGAAGAAGCGGTGCAGGCCGCTAAAGGCGATAGAAGTGAAGCGGCCCGCCTCCTCGCCCTCGACCGCCCGGTCTTCTACGAGAAGCTGAAAGAGTACGGCCTGTTCTCATAAAGCCAATCCGCCGTTGAACCATCACCTCGCTTTTCGGGTATAGTAGGATGTAGTATGATATAATATCAGCATCTGTATAGAACACAACCGAAAAGCGAGGGACCTATGATCTTCATTACTCGCGGATTACGCTACAAGCGCCCGGCTATGGTTTTAGCTGTGGCGCTTTTTGTATTGGTGCTGACTGCTCTCGCCGCCAGCACCCCCGTCGTGGCCCTGCCTGCTAACCAGGCGACGCCACAACCCACCCAACGTCCTATTCTGCTCACCGACCCTGTGCCCGACCCCAAACAAACAGGCGTACAGTACTTCTCCCAGACAGGCCATACCCTTAGAGGATCATTCCTAGACTACTGGAACAGGTACGGTGGGCTGGCGCAGTTCGGCTACCCGCTTACCGAGGAGTTCTTCGAGCCTGTGGGTGGTGAGAATATGATGTATCAGGTGCAGTACTTCGAGCGTAATCGCTTCGAGTACCACCCTGAGAAC
>JBBRVL010000019.1:0-19190 GCA_038246925.1 Chloroflexia bacterium | reverse complement strand
TGGAAGACGAAACCGACGCGCCGCTTCCTATGTTCTACTAACCTCTTAGCGGAGGCACGGGCGATGTTCTCCCCATCCACCCAAATCTCACCTGAGCTTGGCCTGTCCAACCCGCCGAGCAGGTTGAGCAAGGTCGACTTGCCCGATCCCGAAGGCCCGACCAGGGCAACAGCCTCACCCTCCTCTATCACAAGGTCAATCCCATCCACCGCCGAGACAACAGTAGGCCCCATCCGGTACTGCCGGGTGAGACCTACTAGGTTGATTTTGGATTTTGGGTTTTCGATTTTGGATTGAGCTACCTGAGGGGTATCAAGCATCATTATTACTGATATGTGCTACTTGAGACCTTCCGCCAGTTTTATCGTCTCCTCAAGGCTTAGCTTTCCTCGGATAGTTATATTCAAGGCACTGCGGTCCAAGCCGCGCTCATCCCGCCACTTCATCGAGGTCCATTCTGCGCCTTTGGGTGAAAAGGCTGTTGCTTCAACCCCACGAACCGTTACTTTCTGTATGGCACCAGCACTATCATCTCGACCGCTGAAGCTATCACCCAACTGCTCATCGAAACCACCATATAGGTTCTCGGTTATAGAGAAGTCGGCGCTGGGCGAGGAATATGTCAGTACAAAGGGGGTTGCTCCATCCCCACCTGGATGGCTTGAGGCAGTAGTGGGTATACCAATATACGGCATACTCTTAACATCAACCAGTGTCGCGTTTCCAGGCAGATACGTAGGTTCGAGCAGCTTCCAGCCCTCTTTGGTCGCTACCTCACGCGCTTCTGTAATGGTCGTGGACTTAGGTTCCATGCGGTCGTGCATCGCGTCGAGGTCTACTGTCCTGGCTCCGGGGGGCACTTGCAGCACGAACTGCGAGTCCTCGATAGGCTTGTTAAGCTCCATGCTGGTGGCGGTGTAAGTGAACTCACCGATGTTCGGGTGCTCGATGGTCATCTTGAGGGGTACCCAGCGCGATTGGTCCACCCACAATGTTGCCTTGACATCTTTGATGAGTACGCCTGCCTGCATCTGGAAGGCCTGGGGTAATTCGAGCAGTTCAGCGGCATCAGGCTTGGGCGTTACGTCCAGCTTATAGGTATCGACCCCCGCAATCTTCTCCGTGCCTGACATCTTGATATCGGCGGCGTTCAGCACCTTGTCGACTTCCTTGTCGAAGTCGGAACCCTGCATCATCCCCATCATGTCGCCCATTTTGCCGTCGCTCATTTCGTCGGGCGTGCCTGTGTAAACGGTGTTGCTCTCCGGGTCGTAAGCATAGAACTTCGCGCCGTCGAACACAGCTACCTTACCGGCAACCTTTGGCAAACTTGAATTCACTACCTCAATACGCACTTTGTCGGGGTTCTTCTTCAACACCTTGACTGTGGCCGAGACGGAGTCCGGCAATTGGGCCATCCAATCTTTGCCCATCATCGGCCCCATCTTGCCTGCTCCACCGCTCATGCCGCCCGGCATCATGCCATCGATCAGGGTCTTGATGCCTTGCTTGTTGATCGTTACCGACAGGTCGATTGTACCCTGCACGGTCTGAGTGGTCTTCATCGTCTCGCGCATCTTGGCGATCACGTCGGCGGATGTAACCTGCTGTCCCGCCCCCACTGAGCAGCCCGAAAAGGTGATCGCTACTGCTACCAGCAGCGTAATAGGCGTGAATATCTTAAATCGATTTATCATATATTTTGCTCCTTGATACAGGGACAGGCCAATAGAAGGCTACCCTTGTTTAATTCCATCCTCTATAATTATACGTCGAATGCCAGGAAAAAGATACATGATGCTGACGAAGGCCCTTGCGATCTCTGTGTCTGCCTTCTGCCCACACAGCGCGAGAGTGTAACGGAGGAGTAATTACGGTCGGTCAACTAGCCTTAGAGCAACCGGACAGTCCTGAGCGCGAGTTTGAGCAGCTTCATCGACGCACACAGATCGGGCGGATGCGGCAGTTGGCCCTGGTTGCTCTGGCCGCCTATGATCTCCCACCAGCGCGCCTGACCCTGCTGGCCCATCTCTTCAACACCACCTTCCGGGTAGACACAGCCACCGGGCAACGCTATATGCTGCGCATCAATCGGGCTGGCACGCCCACCGTGGAAAGCGTGAGTGCGGAACTGGACTGGTTGATCGCCCTGCGGCGAGACACCCCACTCGAAGTGCCCAGCCCGGTGCCTACGAGCGCGGGTCCCTTGCTTACAATAGCCGCCACCCCAGGCGTAACCCGGCCCCACATCTGCGTGTTGTTTCGTTGGCTACCTGGCCGACTCCTGCGGCACGGGCTGACGCCACAGCAAATGGAGCGCGTTGGCGAGTTGATGGCCCACCTGCAGAATCATGCGAGCCGGTGGGGGCCACCGCCAGACTTCACGCGGGGCAGGGTGGATTGGCCTATCGACTCTGCGCGGTGGCTTCCCGATCCATTCGCGCCGGAGGTGGTCACATATGTTCACGCCCTCGTATCGAATAGCCTGACGGAAGCGGAGGCAGAGCAGGTTATGGCAGTCCTGGCGCGCGTGCGGGCGTCGGAGCAGACGCTGGGCCAGGGCAACGATGCGTTCGGGCTGATCCACGCCGATCTCCATTATGGCAATTTACTATTTGCAAAGGGCACCGTGCGGGCCATTGATTTCGACGACTGCGGTTTTGGTCCTTACCTTTATGACCTGGCGGTGATGTTGAGCGCGATACTGGACTGGGCAGAGTATCCTGCACTGCGGGCCGGTCTGCTGGCGGGCTACAGGCGGGTGCGTCCACTGCTGGTCGAACACGAAGCACACATCGATACCTTTATTGCCCTCCGGCGAGTGCAAGACGCGCTATGGATGCTGGAATGGCGCGAACACCCGGCACTAGGCGACGATTGGGCGGCAGAGGCGCGTCAGGCGATGGCCCCAATTTTGATGCAGTTGCCCTGAGTTATTGTCCACTGGCTTGAAGAAAAACGCCAAAAGTAGTATAATTCTGATAGGTATCAGGGAAATACGAGCACGCCGAGAAGTGGGAGTTCCCCACTTTTTTTGTCGTAATAGGGCGATACCGTACCGAGTAAGACCAGATCATGGCTGCTGAGAGTGGGCGATTATCCTGTTCCCGTTCATTATTCGGTCGACATTGCTCGGACGTTGGGAAGAGGCCGAAGAGGAGTACAAAAGAATATGAAAAGCGATCTTTACGCAGCCATAAATCAAATAGCAGCCGAGCGCAACATACCGCGTGAGGCAATTTTGAGAGGCATCGAGGATGCCATCATTACCGCTTATCGGCGTATATCGGGCACCGACCAGAACGTAGCCGTCAAGCTCGATTTGCAGTCGGGTGACACCCGCGTGTTTGAGCGGCGCATGATTGTCGAAGAGGTAGAAGACCCGAGCCTCGAAGCCTCGATTGAGGAAGCGCAGGCCGTCAACCCCGAAGCCAGGGTCGGCGATATGATAGAGAAAGAGACTACTCCCTCCGACTTTGGGCGCATCGCCGCCCAGACCGCCAAGCAGGTCGTGATGCAGCGCATCCGCGAGGCCGAGCGCGACCGCGTTTTCGGTGAGTTCAGCGACCGCGAGGGCGACATTGTCCTGGCGAACTTGCAGCGCCAGGAGCAGAATGGCAACTGGATACTGGAAGTAGGCAGGGCGGAAGCGATTTTGCCCCCGAACCACCAGGTGAGGTCGGAGCGGTATCGCTCAGGCAACCGCATGCGAGTATTGCTCCTTGAAGTACAACGGAATCCTAAAGGTCCGCAGCTTATCGTATCGAGGGCCGACCGCGCTTTCTTGCGCCGACTGTTTGAACTGGAGGTGCCGGAGATACTTGCTGGCATCGTCGAGATAAAGAGTATCGCCCGCGAGCCGGGGATGAGGTCGAAGGTGGCCGTCTCCGCCCGCCAATCGAACGTCGATCCGGTCGGTTCGTGCGTCGGCATGAAGGGCCAGCGCATCCAGAAGATAGTTGACGAGCTTGGCGGAGAGAAGATAGACGTGGTGCTGTGGGACCCCGACATGAGCGCCTACATCGCCAACGCACTTTCTCCCGCGCAGGTGCTATCGGTCGACCTGAGCGAGGACGAGAAGACGGCATCGGTGGTCGTGCCGGAGAGGATGCTGTCGCTGGCGATTGGCAAGGAAGGACAGAACGCCCGCCTCGCCGCCAAGCTGACAGGCTGGCGCATCGACATCAGGAGCGCCGTCATACCGGAAGATGAGATGGAAGCAGATGAGCCGGAGATGGAAGCAGAGATCGACGACGAAGAATTGGCGCATCGAGCCGCGGCCATGCTCCGAGCCGAGTCTGCGGTAGGCGCTGAAGCGGTTGCTCCCGAAGAGAACGGCTCATCGCCCAAGGAAGAGCGACGCAAGGTACGAGCCAACAACATGGTCGTCTACCAGGGCGTTTCATATGGCCCGCTCCCGGACTTGATGGCGGGTGAGACGGTGCGTCTGCGCCCCACCGACGAGCAAGTAGAAGTGCGCGCTGACTCAGGCCGCGTGCTGGCTACGTATCAGATAAGCGAAGCAGCAGGCGCGGAAGAACAGAACGAATAGAACGAATTATGAATTATGAGTTTTGAATTATGAATTGACGGGCTTCTAACTAATTCAAAACTCATAATTCCCGGAAGGGGAGGTATGGCTAACAAAGCACCGGCCAAAGCGCCAAGACCCAAGCATGTACCCCAGCGGACCTGCGTGGCTTGCCGTACCACCGGAACGAAGCGTGGATTAGTCCGTCTGGTGAAGACAACAGAGGGCGCGGTGCAGGTGGACGACACAGGAAAGAAGCCTGGTCGTGGCGCTTATCTCTGCAAGACGGCGGAATGCTGGAACAACGCCCTGAACGGCAAAGCGCTCCAGTACGCCCTCAAGACAGCCATCAGCATGGAAGACAAAGCAGCCCTGCAAGCTTACGCTGCAACTCTGAATAATGAAGAACAGAAGCTAGGTGAGAATGCATAATAGACGTATTAGACGCATCGCTCAGCACATAACAGGAGGAATATAACATGCCAAAGAAAATAGATTACGTAATAATTTCACCGAATGAGACTGAGGATAAGGGGCCGTTGGAGAAGGCGGAAGAAGAGGCTGCGGGACGCGGCCCAAGACCCAGGTTTGGGGTTGGAGCGCGCCCCGGCCCGGGTGGACGGCCAGCGCCTGGTAGGCCGGCCGGAGGGGCAGCGCGTCCCTCAGGGGGCTATCGAGGCCCGGCAGGTCGTGGTA
The DNA here is from genome assembly GCA_038246925.1 of Chloroflexia bacterium. Classification (GTDB taxonomy): domain Bacteria; phylum Chloroflexota; class Chloroflexia; order QHBQ01; family JADMIH01; genus JADMIH01. Next base: position 13,963 of record JBBRVL010000019.1, on the reverse strand, counting down.
ATGGTAGCTTCGGACGAGGTGGCGGAGGACGCGGCAACAATGGCGCTCGTGGCGGAGCCGCCGGTGTCAAGGGCGGGCGCGGCTTCGGCGGCAGTGGACTGGGCCGAATAGGTACGCTGGAGCGGCCTACCCCCAAGGTTGAGCTGCCACCATATATGACGGTGAAAGAGCTGGCCGAGGAGATGAGCGTCAACCCGACGGAGATAATCCGCGAGATGATGAAGCATAATGTGCTCGCCACTATCAACCAGCAGATCGACTATGACACAGCAGCTATCGTCGCTATCGGCCTCGGCTATGAGGTAAGTGAAGCCAAGCCTGACATAGAAGAAGACCTCGGCGAAATGCTTACTGCCCAGCAGGAGATCACAACCAGCAGTAGACCCACCACTCGCCCGCCCGTCGTGACCATCATGGGCCACGTCGACCACGGCAAGACCAAGCTGCTCGACAGTATCCGCAAAGCTAACGTAATAGCGACCGAAGCAGGCGGTATAACCCAGCATATCGGCGCATATCAGGTTGAGTTGCAGGGTAAGAAGATCAGCTTCCTCGACACGCCGGGCCACGAGGCGTTTACAGCCATGCGCGCCCGCGGCGCGCAGGTAACGGACATAGTTATCCTGGTTGTAGCCGCCGACGATGGTGTGATGCCCCAGACAGTTGAGGCGCTCTCACATGCCAAGGCCGCGAATGTGCCTATCGTGGTAGCCATCAACAAGATCGACAAAGAAGACGCCAACCCGGAGCGCGCCATGACCCAGCTTTCGGAGCAGGGCCTTGTGCCTACTCAGTGGGGCGGTGATACCGAGTTCATCTCCGTGTCGGCGCACACGGGCGAGGGTATACAGACGCTGCTTGAGACTATCCTCCTGGTGGCCGAGATCGCGGACCTCAAGGCTACCCCCGACAGGCCGGCCACAGGCGCGATCATCGAGGCCGAAATGGACCGCAACCGTGGGCCTATCGCACGCGCGCTCATCCAGAACGGCACTCTCAACCTGCGTGATTACGTGGTAGCAGGCGCAACATGGGGCCGCGTGAAAGCCATGCAGGATGATAAGGGCAAAAAGCTTCGCAAGGCCGACCCTTCTACTCCGGTTGAGATCATGGGCCTTACCAGCGTGCCTCAGGCGGGCGATACCCTGCTGGTGGCTCCCGATGAGCAAGCAGCCAAGCAGATATCGGAACAGCGCGCACGCGCACGCCGCTTCGAGGAAGGCGCACAAGGCATCAAGGCGATCAGCCTCGATGACCTGTTCGCCCAGATTCAGGCGGGTAAAGTGAAGGAGCTTCGCATCATCCTGAAGGCAGACGTGCAAGGCTCACTTGAAGCGATCAAGCATAACCTGACCAAACTGCCGAGCGAAGAGGTGAAGGTCAATATCCTCCACACCGCGACCGGCGGCATCACCGAATCAGACGTGGCGCTCGCATACGCATCCGACGCTATCATCATTGGCTTCAACGTGAGGCCCGACGCAGCCGCCAAGCGCGCAGCCGACAAGAATAATATCGATATCAGGTTTTACGACATCATCTATAAGCTGAGCGAAGACATCGAGAAGGCCATGGTAGGTATGCTCGACCCGACCTTCCACGACGTCACCGACGGCTACGCGGAGGTGAGAGCGGTCTTCCGCCTCCCGAAGAACGAGCAGGCAGCAGGTCTGATGGTCACGGAAGGTAAGATTACCCGCAACTCGCAAGTGCGTATGCTACGGGGCGGTGCAGTGATCTACACCGGCACGATCTCTGCCCTCAAGCGCTTCAAGGACGACGTGCGAGAAGTCGCCCAGGGCTACGAGTGCGGCATCAGCTTGACTAGTTTCAACGACTTCCAGGAAGGCGACACCCTGGAGTTCTTCAGGAAGGAACAAGTGCGATAATTTTGGATTTTGGGTTTTGGGTTTTGGATTGAGGGCCTCAGGTGACTGAACAGGAGTTCAAGAATAAGACTAAGAATTACGCCTTGAGGGTGATACGGATGGTGGAGGCTCTGCCTAATAACCGGACATCGGATGTGATTGGTAAGCAGTTGCTTCGTTCGGCTACATCGGTTGGAGCTAATTACCGCGCGGCATGCCGAGCTAAGTCATCTATTGATCTCATAGCCAAACTGGCAATTGTCGAAGAAGAAGCAGACGAAAGTCTTTATTGGATGGAACTTTTGATCGAAGCGGAACTGGTTTCATCTGCCAGGTTAGCCGACCTGATGGCTGAAGGAGATGCAATTACAGCCATGATTGTAGCCTCAATCAAAACGGTTCGGTCTAACAGCAATCCAAAACCCAAAATCCAAAACCCAAAATCATGACGACACGACGACAAATACAGGTTGCCGAAGAGATACAGCAGATTATCTCTGTGCTGCTTCAGCGTGAGGTGAAAGACCCGCGTCTGGGGTTCGTCACGGTTATCAAGGCCGAAGTGACGAGTGACCTGAAGTATTCGACCGTCTTTGTGAGCGTACTTGGGAGCGCCGAAGAGCAGAAAGCGAGCATGGACGCGCTAACTAGCAGCCGGGGCTTTCTGCGGCGGGAGCTTGCCAGCCGCATGAGCATGCGATTCGTGCCCGAGCTCCGGTTCAGGCTCGATCATGGCGTCGAGTACAGCGACCGCATAAACCGCCTGCTCAACGAACTGAAAGAAGCCGAGGAGAGTAATGCGGGCGGGGCTAATGAGGCTTTAGAGGAACAGGGTGAAGTTGAGGTAGACACTGCTACGCTAGCAGATACAGCAATTGATACAGGCGTGGATAAAGACGAGGCTTCCATTTGAGTGACGCCTCTGCTCACGTTGCCTCCGGCGAGCAAACGGATGGGCGTGTTCCTCCCTGGACTATGCCTGAATACGCCAGGATTGCAGACTGGCTAGAGGGCGCGGAGAAAATCTGGCTCCCCCTCCATGTATCACCCGATGGTGACTGTCTTGGCTCCTCTCTCGGCTTCGCAAAGGCTTTACGATCTCGAGGATACGACTGCACAGTTATATCGTCGGACCCGATTCCCGACGTTTATGCACCGCTTTACAACGCAGAAGATCTGTTCGTGGGCGACATACCACCCGGACCGCCTGCCACCCATATCGCTTGCCTGGACATTAGCGACCCTGCACGCACCGGAGGATTCTACAAAGCCAACGAAGCTGCTATGCGTGGTCAGAACAGCGTCAAGGTGCTTAATCTCGATCACCACGCCACAAACGTCCGCTATGGCGACCTGGAGCTTCTCGATGTGACAGCCCCCGCGTGCGCCGAGCAGGTATTCATGGCCCTTCAGCAGCTTAGTTGGCCTGTCGACGCAGAGACAGCCCGTTACCTTCTCCTCGGCATAGTGACCGATACGCTCGGCTTCCGTACGCCATCTACCACGCCGCGCACCCTCCGCATCGCCGCAGACCTTGCCGAGCGTGGTGGCGATCTCTTCCGCATCAACGACTCCGTGTTCAATAGCCGCCCACTCTCCTCAGTCCTTTTGTGGAGCAAGGTACTCAGCAGTGTGAGCATCGGGGCAGAGGGGCGCGTTATCTACGTTCAGGTGACCCCTCAGATGCTCACCGAAGCAGGTGCCAAAGAAGAAGAGCTTGACGGCCTGTCGAGCTACCTTGCAACCGTGCGTGGCAAAGTAAAGGTTGCTGCGGTCCTCAAAGAACGGGAAGACGGCGCCACAAGGGCATCCCTCAGAAGCAATCCCGGAGTAGATGTCGCGGCCATCGCCCAGCACTTCGGCGGCGGAGGCCATCCCCAGGCAGCAGGGGCAACCATCCCGGCTACAGGTAAGGAAGCCGCTCGGCTCTTTCTGTCAGCCTGTGAAGAAGTGCTGGGGAAAGAAACGTAAAACGTGAAACGTGAGAGCTTTGTTAAGACTTCACGTTTCACGTTTTACGTTTCACACCTACATCATGAACGGCATCTTCAACATTGACAAGCCCCCTGGCTGGACCTCGCATGACGTGGTCGCCCGCGTGCGACGTATCACGGGCCAGAAAAGAGTAGGCCATGCGGGCACGCTCGACCCTATAGCAACTGGGGTACTGCCCGTGGTGTTAGGTACAGCTACGCGTCTTGTTGAATACCTTGCCGACGCCGACAAAGCCTACCGCGCAACTGTAGTCCTGGGCGCTACCACCGACACTTACGACCGTGAAGGCACTTTGACACCTAATGCCAACGCCTTGATGCCTTCCCAAGAGGAAGTAGAGACAGCCCTGGAACAATTCAGAGGAGAGATAGAACAGATACCACCCATGCATTCAGCCATAAAGGTTGGTGGCAAGAAGTTGTACGAGCTGGCACGACAGGGTATCGAAGTCGAAAGGCAACCGCGCAAGGTTACAATTAGCAACCTCAAACTTGAAGATTACAAACCTCCTACCCTCCAAATATTTGTCGAATGCAGCAAAGGTACATACATACGCTCTCTGGCGCACGACCTGGGCACCGCGCTCGGTACCGGGGCTTACCTCGAAGCCTTGATACGCACTCGACATGGCCCATTCACCCTGGAAGGAAGCTCGACCCTGGAAGGTCTTGAGGCCGCATTCAGAGAAGGCTCATGGCGGGAGAGCCTGTATCCCCCAGACTACATAATCTCGACTTGGGAAGCTCATATAGCGACCGTTGAGCAAGAGAAGGATGTCGCCCAGGGCAAACCCGTGAGCTTCACGCCTCCACATGCAGGAGACCCGCTGGTGACCGCGCTGAGAACGCAAAGCGGCGAGTTATTAGCTATACTGTACTGGGACGGCGACATGGGCATGTGGCGTCCCAAAAAGGTGTTCAACGCCTCTTGATCTGTACGTGCCCTCGTAGTGCAGACCTCGCGGACAGCAGTCGTAAAAGCCGGTACATCTATAAAGTATCAAGCACAAAGTATCGACAAGGCGAGCAACCATAATATATGCTGATCACTTCAGACCTGGAACGAAGAGAACCCACACCCGCCGTTCTTACTATAGGCTCGTTCGACGGCGTACACCTGGGCCACCAGAAGCTCATCAAGAGCGTGGTCGAGAGCGCACGAGCGAAAGGCATTGCGGCAGTTGCCCTTACATTTGAGCCGTCGCCTCGTGAGGTGTTACGTCCGGGCCAACCGCTGGCTTACCTCAGCAGGCTATCTGAAAAACTAGACCTGCTTGGGAGGACCGAGCTTGATGAGACGGTAGTCGTCCCCTTTACGAAGGAGCTTTCACAGGTAGAAGCGCCCGATTTCATCGCATGGGTGCGCAAGTATCTCCCATTCGTTGAGCTGTGGGAAGGCGAGGGGTTCGCGCTGGGCCATGCTCGCACAGGCAATACAGAGGTACTGGCAAGACTGGGCGAAGAGGCGGATTACACGTTGCATATTGCGCCTCTGGTTGAAGTTGGCGGCGAGCCGGTCAGCAGCACCCGTATCAGAGAAGCGATTATGGTAGGCGATATGGAAACGGCTACCGCGCTACTTGGCCGCTACCCCACCGTCCCAGGCACAGTGGTCCCAGGCTCCAAGCGTGGGCGCGCGATGGGGTATCCGACAGCCAACCTCGCTATCCCACCCAACCAGGCGCTCCCCGCCGACGGTATCTACGCAGGCTGGGCCACATGGCACTCTACAGGCGAAGTGCTACCCTCCGTGATAAGCGTAGGCACACGACCTACTTTCGAGGATGATGCCCGGCTGGTAGAGGTCTATATCATTGATTACGATGCAGACCTGTATGGTGAAAAGCTAACAGCCCACTTCGCCAAGCATCTCCGCCCACAGGTCCGCTTCGAGGGCATGGAACCACTCATCAAGCAGATGGACCAGGATACCGCGGAGTCTAGGAAGATATTAGCAGTCGTGAAGCGTGAAACGTGAAACGTGAGCTATCAGCCGTCAGCTTAGAAAGGCCGCCGACTACTAACCCCAATCCCTAACCCCCAAACCTTGGCGAGATGAGCGAAGCGAACTATTGGCGCTCTTGGCGTCTTGGCGGTTTCGTAGTCACGTTTCACGTTTCACCCCTTAATCCGATTCGTAACCTTACCCGTATAATATAACGATAGACAGATAGAGAGAATATGGTCCACTCCTTCCTCCTTCACCAGAACCCCTGTAGCCAACTCGGTTACAAGGGTTCTGGCTTTCTGTTAGCCGGGCACGACAAAGGGGAGCAGTGATGCTCCCCTTCTATAATTACGACTGACTGTTAAGTATTTACTCCCCGATGAACCACCCGATGCCAGGGTTGTTGTCAAGAGGCTTCGGATAGTACTGGCGCAGCCTGTTGATGCTATAGGGATCGAGCGCGCGGCTGGAAGCATTGTACAACGCGAAGTGGAGGTGCAAAGCGCCCCGTGCGCCTGTGTCGCCCGCCCACCCCAGGAAATCCCCACGCTTTACGGCGACCGTGCGCGACTGCGAGCCAATCGGTATATCTTTCGAGATTGAAGCTAGATGGCCGTAGTAAGTGTAGTAAGTCGCGCCATTCACTATATGCTTGACCCAGACCGCGTTGCCCTGGCGTGACGTGCAATTACCACATGCCATACCATCTGCCGAGGCGATCACGGGGAACGTAGCCCAGCCACGCGAGCTATTAACACTACCATTGATGAAGTCTATGCCATTGTGCAAGCCTCCACTACTTGAGTAATACCAGCCTGAGAGCATAGACATGTTACTACCGGCCTCGAAGGGCAGCGTCAGGAACGGGATTGTAGCCTGCTTCGGGGGGGCAATTGTGTTTCCGGCGAAGGCTGTAATTCCCGCAGACGGAAAGAGTGCCGAAGCTGATACGATGGCAGCCAGGGCCGCGACTGCTATGCCCGCCTTCGCCTTCGCACCCACCTTGTTGAGAAAAGACAGATAAGTCCTCATAATGTAAAAGAACCTCCAATTGATAAGCAAAGTGTCATGGGTCGTTTACATAAGACTTCGACCACAAGCAGAGTATAAGGGGCGGTAGTAAGTAATTACTAGCCTTTTTCCACGCCTGAAGGCACTTTTACGACGCACAATACGACAGGTTACGTAGACGCATAGTGGCTGACTACGTAGCTTTCCGCATGAAAAAGGGATTACGTAGTACCTATTTGCAGCAAGCCAGCAAAAACGACCTTCCGGGTCCACCGATAAACACCAAACAATAAAAGCTTTAGCCCCCTTCGCCTTCTCTGTATCTTTGCGGTTAGACAAATCTCCGCACACCGAAGAAACCGTGGTACAGGACGTGCCAGATAAGGTCTACATAACTTTCCGCTAGAAACTTTCCGCCGGAACACCGAAAGGAGCCACACCTAATGGCAGGACAAATAGACCCTACGGTCTTGACAAAAATGACCAAGTTGCAGCGCATAGACGCTGCTCTCCATAATCAGCCGGTTGACCGGCCGCCCGTCTCCCTCTGGAGGCACTTCTACGAATGCGAGCAAACGGCTGAGGATCTCGCGGGGGCGATGCTGGCGTTCCACAAAAAATATGACTGGGACTGGATGAAGATCAATCCACGCGCCTCGTACCATGTTGAGGGCTGGGGCGTGAAGGCGCGCTATTCAGGCCCGAACGACAAGCCGCAGGTGAGCGGCCATCCAATCAACAGTGCGTCCGATTGGGGTAAGCTAAAGCCGCTTTCCACATCCGAAGGGGTGCTGGACGAGCAGTTAGAGGTGATCGAGAGAATCTGCGAAGCGCTGGCGGGAGATGCTTACTTCATCCCGACCATATTCAACCCTCTTTCGATTGCTGCTGACCTACTCGCCGACAAGAAGGGTCTTCTCCAGGTAATGCAGAAGGACTCTCAAGCTCTGAAGGATGCCCTGGACGTAATCACGGATACGTTCGCCAACTTCGCGCGCGAGTGCGTGAAGGCAGGGACCAGCGGCATCTTCTTCGCCACCACCGACTGGGCGAGCCGGGACATGCTCAACGAAGAGCAATGGGAAGAGTGGGGCAAGCCATACGACCTGCGTGTGTTGGAAGCGGTGCAGGGCGCGCCATTCAACGTGCTGCACGTCTGCAAGAATAACAATTTGCTATACAGCCTGTCCGACTACCCGGTGCAGGCTATCAACTGGGCCGTAGGCTCTCCCGGCAATCCCGGCCTGCGCGATGTACAGTTGAACACCGACAAGACGGTCATAGGCGGCTACATGAATGAGACGTTGCGCGAAGGCACACCGGCTAAAATCACGTCGGAGGCCAGGCTGGCTAGAGAGCAAACAGGTGGCCGCCGGTGGATACTCGGCCCTGCCTGCTCGATCCCGGTAGATTGTCCCGAAGAGAATGTTAGAGCAGCGAGGGCAGCTGCCGACCAACTACAAGGTCTTGCCTAGATGTTAAGGACAAATATCGGCAGAGGAAATCGCAGTTTCCTCCAATAGCTTCTCGACGATAGCGAAGTCAATTTGCTCAGGTTTTCGATACCGTATGCAGCCCTTACCGGCATCCTTCAATTGGTTTCGATACCTGTCCACAACATCCTTTTTGAGTACATAGAACGAGATGTAGTTCTTCTGACTGTTGAAACCGACTTCTACTATGCCATTCTTGCTGTATGACGGCATCCCGTACTGCATGCTTTCTTCGTAGTCGCTTAATGTTGTAAGGCATAGTTCCCGGAGCTTGGTAACTGCCACAAGCCGTTCAGATGTCACGCTCTTCAAGTATTCGTCTACGGTTGTTGCTGTGCTTTGCATGAGTCGTTGCTCCTTCATCATTAGTATGTCAGCAAAGTTCTCAAATCCTGATACAAGCTCGTATTTCTGTTCCATGCGAGTAACCCTTGATCTGATCTTAGCCATATACGCTAGGTGTGCGAAAAAGAGTGGGGATCGTGCACGAAATAGCTATCAATCAGGGTGACAAAGGTAAGAAGAAGGCCGCTCATCGAGATTGATGAACGGCCTTCTTGATAACTCTTTAGATGTGGCTCTATAACTGGCCCGACCGCAATTCATCAATGAAAGGCTGGTACTCAGGAAGCGACCTCGTGCGCCCGGCACCCAGAGAGTAGTAGTCCTGAGCTATCTGGGCTTGCTGCTCACGGTTGTAATCTGCGTAGTGCTTGCCCTTGAGCCGGTCACTCTGTAACCCCTCCGGCCCGCCGTAGCCATAGCCGATTGTGGCCTGGGCGTGGATAGCCTGCGCCAGATATATGCTACCTGCTCTCTCATACTGGTAAACATGGGTTAGCTCGTGCACAACGATAGGGAGGTTCCCTCGCTCTCCATTCGGCATGTTGAGGGTGTGGAACGTGGTAAATGCCCGGCCCTCGTTGAGTTTGAAGATGAGGTCGTATATCCCACCTTCGGCGATTTGAACATCTCCGTACCGGATGGCCCCCGCGCCGAGCACGGATTGACCCGCGCCTGCCTCTCCACCGGACAACGGTGTCACGCTGCCAGCCAGCAGATGCATACAGAACTCGACAAGCTCCGGCCCTCCGAGTATATCGAAGATGCGCATGAGCAATGTGCCTACCCATGCTGCCCCGCTCTTGAATTTCTCCACAATCCAGGACCCGAGGCCCTTCAGCCCACCTGAGAGTAATGCGCAGAGGGCTTCAGGTATCAAGCTGGGGACAGCCGCCAGGCCCTCTACTACCGTCTCCGCAAGGCGGCTCAGGCGACCCGGGAAGTCACGTGCCAGGTTCATAGCCCACTTGCCGATGTCCTGGGCGCCGCCCACTATCTTGCCCCCTATGAACTTCGCGGCGTCCCACACTTTGCCGAGAACTTTCAATGCCTTGTTGCCAAGCTCCTTGGCTTTGGCCCAGGCTTTGTCGAGGCCCATCTTCTTGGCGAAATCTATCGCTTTCTGGCCCATCTTCTTGGCGAAGTTCCAGACCTTACCACCGAGATTCTTGGCGAAATCCCCTGCCTTGCCGCCGAACTCTTTGATCTTATTCCAGGCCATGCCGCCCAGCTCTTTGGCCTTGCTCCAGGCTTTGCCCGCCAGGTCTTTAGCCGTGCTGAGAGCTTTGGCGCCCAACTCCTTTGCGGTGTTCCAGGCTTTACCAGCCCACTCTTTGGCGGTGCTCAGGGCCTTCTGGCCCAACTCCTTGGCGCTGTTCCAGGCTTTACCAGCCCATTCCTTAGCCGTGTTGACAGCCTTACTACCCAGGTCTTTTGCGGTGTTCCAGGCTTTACTTGCCCAATCCTTGGCCGTTCCAATCGCTTTCTCGCCAATATCCTTGGCGGTGTTCCAGGCTTTGGAAGCTGCCTCTTTGGCAGCGTTGAAGGCCTTGCTCGCCGCTTCTTTGGCTGCACTGACCGCCTTACCGGCCAATTCTTTGGCCTTGTTGATCGCTTTGTTAGCGAAGTCGCTTGCCTTGCCCATCACCCATGATAGAAGGCCCGAAGCCTTGCCGAGTATTTGTTGCGCCATGCCACCGACCTTACTGGCGGCCCCGCCGGTCAGCGTGTTAGCCAGGCCGAGCACCTTATCGGCGGCAGACTTGGCTTTGCCTGCGATGTCGCTACCCAGGCTCTTGGCTGTGTTCCATACTTCGCCCGCCTTTCCCTTCGCCCAACCCCATGCGCTGTCTCCCACCGACTTGGCTTTGTTCCACAGGTTGGTGGCTGTACTCTTGGCCCCATTCCAGGCTTTGCTGCCGGCATCTTTGGCCCAGTTCCACGCCTTGCTTGCCATGTTTTTAGCGCCACTGAGCGCCTTACCGCCCAGGTCTTTAGCGGTATTCCAGGCTTTGCCCGCCAGGTCCTTGGCTCCCTTGACAGCCCTACCGCCCCAATCTTTAGCGGTGTTCCAGGCTTTGCCCGCCAGGTTCTTCACACCCTTATATGCCTGGTTGAACTTATCTTTGGCGAATTTGCTGACTTTACCTCCCCACTCCTTCGCCCCGTTCCACAGTTGGCTGCCTTTCTCTTTGGCCCAGTTCCACGCCTTGCCACCCAGCTCTTTGGCAGTATCCGACCCCTTCTTGATCAGGGGAACAACGACGCCCTTCGCCTTATCGACGAGGCCACCTACACCCTTACATAGGCTAGATGGCGATATCTTGCTCGCCAGGTCCTTGGCCATTTCCCACGCCTTACCGCCCAACTCTTTAGCTTTATTCCAGACTTTGCCCGCCAGGTCCTTTGCACCATTCCACACTTTGCCGCCCAGGTCTTTGGCAAAGTTCCAGGCTTTGCCGCCCAGGTCTTTCACACCGTTCCAGGCTTTGCTGCCCAGGTTCTTGGCCGACTCCCACGCCTTGCCGCCCAGGTCTTTGGCAAAGTTCCAGGCTTTGCCGCCCAACTCCTTGGCTTTGTTCCAGGCTGTGCTCCCCGCTTTCTTAGCGGCCTCCCATACCTTCATGCCGGTGGCTTTAACGGCACTGCCTACCTTCATGCCGGCGTCTTTGACGGCACTCCATACCTTGCTGCCCACGCCCTTAGCTTTCTCCCAGAGGCTACTGCCCGCGCCCTTGATGGTATTCCACAGGCTACTGCCTTTTTCCTTAACGGCGTTCCATACGGAAGTAGCTTTGCCCTTGACTGTGTTCCATATCGTTGTGCCCGCGCCCTTGATGGTGTTCCATGCAGAGCTGCCAACCTCTTTGGCTTTATCCCACGCGGCCTTGCCCAGGTTCTGTGCAGTACTGAGAGCCTTGCTACCCAGGTCTGTGATGAAGCCCATCGCCTTCTCTGCCAGCTTCTTGGCAAGATCGAGAGGGTTGGGTATGTCAAACCGCTGGATTGATACCGTGCCGCGCGGCCCAGGACTAACCACTTTGGCGCGCTGGATAGCACGTACCATTTGTATAGCTTTGCGCTGGACATATTGGGCCGCGGTCTGGCGGCGGATCATGTTGCCAAGCGTGTTGCCAACGGCGCTCGCCGCACCCCCCGCGCCGGCCGGAATATTGCCTAATACACCGCGCTTGCGGCCAAATCTGCGCCTTATGCCGCCTAACCTGGCGAACTTGCTGCGCATACGGCCAAATAGCTTACCAAGCAGCCCACCGGCGCCACCTCGTCTGCCCTTTAGCTTGCCACCCGGCAGACGCGCATCATGCTGCTTAGTTTTGCTGAATGCGCCAGGCGCTCTCGCCGGACTGCCGGTTGAGGTACCGGCGCTCGAACTCTCTGCCTCTGTGCTATGGCCATCAGATTCCGCACTTTGCCTTGATTCAGCAGGGGCTGCCTGCTCTGCTGCTTCCTCTGTCTCATTGCCGGCTGCGCTCGTGTTCGGGTATGGGATCGGCAAGGGACTTGGTGCCGCCGGTGTGATAGCAACATCGAGGGCTGCGGGGCTGGCAGCCTTGCCACCCCTGAATGTGATAGGCGACTGCTCCCCCGCCTCGGACGCCCCTTCGGCCACATCAGCCGCTGCTTCTGTTACACCGCCGCCAACGTCGTCAGCAACATCACCTGACTTATCCGTCACCTCAGATGCCGTATTTGAGACTGCCTCAATGATAGTTGCGAGGCCGAAACGTTGCACCGGCGCTTTATGCTGCGTCGCCACATCGGAAGCGGGTGTCATCTGCACTGTCAGAGGAGTTGAGATGGGCATGGTTTGCACTGCTTCTGCCTTCTCTTCAGAGGAGCAGTTACAAGGTGTAGCGCCGCAACGTTGGGCGGTCAGGGGGCCACCAATCCCCGGCTGTGTGGAAGTTAAAGCCATCCGAGCAGTGCTCTGGAGAAATCGCTGGACATCACGGTTGATGTTGGACGAGGGAGTCACTGTGACCGAAGATTGCTTGAGGAAGCGCTGGACGGCGCGGTTGCCCTGGGTCTGCTGCATCTCTCCCATGAGGGACGCCTGGACGGAAGAGTTGCCGCGCGCGCCAAGTACTGAATTGCCGAGTAGAGAGGAGGGATAAGAGGGCCGTTCGGCTACGGCTGTGGAGGGGCCATGGTCGTCATGCTTCGAGCGCTGGGCATGAGCCTCCGTGCGCTTAACACTTTTATGCTCAGAGGTCTTACGGTTACGATCTTCGGCCAATCGACCACCCCTTTACCGCGTGGCACGCTATACCATACCTCCACAAGCTGAAAGCCTGGGGGTGAGTCTCATTCTAGCACCCTTGCCGTGGCAAGTCAAGATTAATTCTTAGTGCATTTTTACCATGTGCGACCACTATCGTAGCGCCATGAATTACCATCCACTGAGATGTACGATACTTATGCGCCCAGCTTTCCACCCACGAACTGACCAACCAACTCCAGAGCCTTGTCCGTCTTTGCCGCCCGCCTGGGCCATGTTGGAGCGGCTATTGCGCTCCTGCCTAATATCTAAGGTTCTGGTATTCCGAGGTCACGACATATCTTCCGTGCCAGCAAATCGGCGATTTCACTATGCCTGGGAACTGCTGATGTCTTGCGGTTCTCTAACTGAAAATAGATGGCGTGCTTGGCTCCCTCGCGTACAAGCTCACACCCGTTCGCCTCAAGATGCCTGATAAGCTGGCGTCGCTTCATGATGTGACGACTACCAGTTCCTCTTTAATGACCGCCTTACCGGTGATCTCTTTCTCTACCTGTTCCCGGTTACTTTCCATGACCAGCACGACTGCCTCCCTGAGGTTTTCCCTGGCTTCCTCAAGTGTCGCCCCCTGCGTATTAGCGCCAGGTAACTCCTCAACGTAACCTACCCACCAATCCCCATCACGCTGAAAAACAGCAGTAAAACGGTTCTCCATCTCGTCTCCTTCCGACTAGAAGTCTTTTATACGATCCGAACTGATACAATCTACAGGTGCTCGGAGGTATGAGTTAGGATTAGCCGCGCAGTTTGTCGGCGACAAACTCAGCCACCAGCCCCAGCGCCTTATCCAACCCTTCACGGTCTTTGCCTCCTGCTGTGGCCATGTTGGGGCGACCACCCCCATTGCCGTTTATAGCTGGGGCGATTTCCCGTACGATGTCGCCCGCGCTGATGCCACGCTCGGTGATGTCGGGTGTTACCATCGCCAGCAGCTTTGGCTCGCCGTCGATTATCGCACCCAGCACTACCACACCCGACTTTAGCTGGTCGCGCAGGTGGTCGCCCGC
>JBBRVL010000018.1:0-19528 GCA_038246925.1 Chloroflexia bacterium | reverse complement strand
CTGAATGGCTGTTCCGGCTCGACCTTGTGGAAGATGAGCGGGTAATAGCCTTCGGGGACATTAATTAGCTTCGGCCAGATGACGCCATTGAAGTAGTAATCCTGGAGTGCCTGGCGAGTGTCGTCCAGGCAATAGATGACTGTGCTCTTTATCTCCCACATGCTGTGGGCAAGCCCAGGTAGGTCTTTAGTGTGGTCATAGTGCTTATGCGTGACGAGCACGGCCTCGACCTGCTCCTGCTCCTCCAGCGTAAGCGCCGAGATCAGCCCGCCAGCGTCAATAGCCAGCCGCCCATCGACCAGCAACGACATAAAGGCTATATCGCGGCTAGCCCCCTGGTGCGCTCCTAGCAGCCTTACTTGCATATGACACCCCCACGCTTCACTTTGCGCTCACCACTCACCACTACAAAAGAAAAACCCCGCATCGCGGGGCCGTGGTAGCGCATAGGGGATTCGAACCCCTGGTCTCCTCCTTGAGAGGGAGGTGTCCTAGGCCACTAGACGAATGCGCCAGGTCGTGTACTACGTACGCACACCAGTTTACCAAAGGAGGGATACAGTGTCAAGCCGGTTGACATCTGAGCGGTGGGGTTTGTATAATAGCTCGTACAAGCGGGGGTAGCTCAATTGGTAGAGTGCGACCCTTCCAAGGTTGATGTTGCGAGTTCGAGTCTCGTCCCCCGCTCCATCGCAGAATCTGTGTGTAACAGCAGATTCTGCTTTTTGTTGCCTGAAACTTAGCTCTGCTACGGCGGACCCTGTAGTTGCGCGGATGGGTTTCCTAACAGTTACATAATCCATCGTGGTAAAATCAGAGCACACAGGAGAAGCAACAAAGAAGGAGAAACTATGATTCCGGACAGCATCAAAGATAGACTGGACGAAAGAGAAATCGAGTTCCTGGAGAAAGCGCTGGAGATATACAGTGAGCAAACGGACCATTCTGCGCCCATCCTGGCTGGAAGCATCGCTCGGTCGCTAAAGTGGCGGATCACAGGACCTGAACTGAACAAGTTCGTCCGCAAACTCCACAGCAGGGGCTTTGTTCTAGGTCCGAAAAGCGTGGCGGGTGGTCCTGCGTTTTCACTGGATCCGTCGGTAACTGGCGCTGAATACTGAGTAACAGCCCCTTCCTAAGAGCTGTCAAAGTGGTATAATAGTAGCATGTGTGGAAGATACGAATTACAAGAGATCGAAGGATTAGGCACCAGGTTCCGAGCCACTTCGGTTCAGCTTGATTTCACCCCCAGGTATAACGTAGCGCCGGGCCAGATAATGCCGGTGGTTGTACGTGCCGGGGGCGAGAACAGCCTGGAGATGATGAAGTGGGGCCTCATCCCGTCGTGGGCGAAAGACCCTCGCATAGGCAACAAGATGATCAACGCCAGGGCCGAGACGGTGCTCGAGAAGCCGTCCTATCGTAAGCCCTTGCAATCAAAGCGATGCCTGGTGCCTGTGAGCGGCTTTTACGAGTGGCAAGACACGGGGCAAGGTAAAGTTCCCTACCACATCAACCTCAAGGACGAAGCGATATTTGCATTAGCTGGCCTGTATGACCAATGGCTCGACCCTCACGGGGAGAGAATAGATACCTATACCATACTGACCACATCGGCCAACAGCTTCATGGAGCGACTACACCACCGTATGCCAGTTATCCTGCATCAGCAAGCTGAAGATATATGGCTCGACCCAGCGACGCCTATCTCCAGGCTGGTGACGCTTATGTCACCGTTCGAGCCGGAGAAGATGGCCGCCGCTCCCGCCTCCCTGCGCGTGAACAATGTCCGTAATGACGACGCAGGTTTGCTAGTCGCCGAAGCCTAGAGAGCCTACCATCTGGCTCTGGACAACTCCATCCTCATTTGCGTCTCGTTATAGACCAGGGTGCGATTGCGTCCGGCGCGCTTGGCTTCATACAGCGCCTGGTCGGCAGCCTCAAGCAGCCCTTCCTCGGTATGGGCATCTTCCGGCAGGCCCGCCACGCCCAGGCTGACGGTCAAGGGTATCAACACCTTGCGCTCTCTGGCACCTTCGAGGTCGCTATCCTGGCTTAAGTCCAGTCGCTGCATAAACTCGAAGGGCTGGGCTTCTAATGTCTGCCGTATCCGCTCCGCGATCTCGAACGCCGTCTGCGTATCGGTGTCAGGCAGTATGATTGCCAACTCCTCGCCACCGTAGCGCGCTACTTTATCTTCGGGCCGCACCAACTCAGTAATCAGACGTGAGATCCACCGCAACACATCGTCGCCTATCTGATGCCCATAAGTGTCGTTGACTGTCTTGAAATAGTCCACATCCAACAGGATGAGCGCACTCCCAACCTTGTAACGCTCGTATTGCTCGGCGGCTCTCTTCAAAAGGCGCTGCATCTCCCTGCGATTGTAAAGTCCTGTCAAGCCGTCGCGCATCGCAAGCTCTTGGAGCAACGTATCGGCACGCTTACGGTCGGTTACATCTCGCGCCACAACGCACAAGACATCCCTGCCCCCATAAGTGATATGGCTGTCGCTCACTTCGACATGTACCAGCGACCCGTCCTTGCGTATATAACGGCGCTCGCTGGCTTGCCTTAGCCTCCCCGTTGTATGAGTTGCAGGCGTTTCGCCGTCCGCAACTATATCGCCAAGCGTGAGGTCTTGCAGTTCATTGGGGCCGTACCCCAAGAGAGTCTCAGCCGCGGCATTGGTTTGAAGCAAACGCCTGGTCTCAGTATCAACGAGCAAAATGGCCTCGCTCGTCTGCTCTACCACGGCTCGATAACGCGCTTCCCCTTCCTTTAGCTCTTCATGCGACCGTTGCAACGCTTCGAGCATGCTGTTCATAGACCCAGCCAGGTGCGATAACTCATCACTGCCCGACATTGGAACGCGGGCTGACACGTCGCCGCTGGCGGCAATGCTGCTGACGTCACTGTTGAGCCGAGCCAGGCGCGAAAGCACCAGCTTCTGCAGAATGAACATGATCAACAGCACAAATACGATCCCTATCCCCAGAAGCGCCAGCATGTAAAAGCTAACCGTATCCTGCCCACGTGCGTAAACATCCCTCGGCATATCTGCCTTCAAGATGAACGTGGGCTTGCCGTACACGTCGTCCAGCATCGTATACCCGGCTATCGACTTTGAATCAATGGTTTGCACCTGGATCGTATCTGGCAACAGTGAAGGGAGCATCGTTTTCAGGTCGGCGGGCATTTGGGGGTCGTCTACAGCCTGTAGAGTGAGGCCCAGCAGCGTTGTCCTGGAGAGGTGCTGGATCTCATCCGTATCCAGCCACCGCCCAAAGATGAGAGTACCGCGTATCAGTCCGTCGCCTGCGCTCGGTATAATAGGCTCCGAGGCGATGAGCATAGGGGCTTCGGAAAGTGGAAGAATGCCCTTGATACTGCTTTCGGGGTTGGCATGGCTCAAGAGCGGGCTGCCTGGATAGATATGCTTTCTCAAACTCGGAGGGATGGGCAGTTCCTTACCGTTCCGGTAATCCAGGCTCTTCTCAAAAACCGTGTTGCCCTCAACATCGACAAACAACATAAGGTTCAACCGGTTGGTCGTCATTGGTATATTGCCAGCCAGGTTGGAAGTGAAATAGGATTCGTTCTTGTCCTGAACGTAGGCGTATGTATCGTCCCAAACTGACCAGTCGCGCGTCGTCCCCTCCAGCGCATCGAGATTGTCGGCGAGGGCGCTCTGCACGCGCTGGACATTCTGCCGCGTGTCGTGGTTCTCCTGCTCTGCGAAACTGCCCAGCACGATTATCTGGGACGCAGCGTACAGAAGGGCACCCCGACCGGCGAAAGCCAGGATAATAAGGATGAAGGTCTTCTTCTGTAATGTCATGCGATCAGGCCCATGGTGACGAGTCTCCTCTTTCGGCGGGTCTTATAAATGCATGGTGCAGCATGTGGCTACCCACGCCGGAAAGCTTCTAAGGTGAGCACTTCTATCATAACTGCTCCGGTAAGCAACAGTTATGGGAGAATGGTCTGCAAGTGCGAGTCTATCAGTACTAATGCTAGCAGTAACTCAATCGGCGCTTCCCGCCTACCGGCATCCTGGGAACGACTAGACAACGGCTCACCCGATGTGGTAGAACGGTAAGTAAAGCGAAGCCATAACCCCGCTGAAAAGCCACCCTTTCAACCTGCTTTTCATAGCGGCTTAGAGTCAGTTAAACTGGCGCGAGAGTAGGTTTTGATGTCCGAAGAGGCTGGGCGCGAATCGGTCGAACAGCAAAGGGCAAAGCATACGGAGCACCAGCCTTCACATATTGATGGCATGGACGGGTTATTAGCTCCGGTGGGGCTGACCGCGCCCCTATCAGGTACGTTGTTGGGCGACCCACGGTTGAACGGGCGGGGTAATGCGCCAATGAAGGCTGCCGTGATGCGGCAAGCGCAAAGGACCTACGGCAACCGGGCTGTCCAGAGGTACTTGTACGGATTGGCAGGCACCACTGTAGCGGTCCAGCGCGATCCTGATGGAGCGCAAACCTCGGCTGATACGGCTACTGAGGCAGCTTCCACCACCGCAACCGCAAGCCCTGATACCGGCCAATGGGACACCACGGTACAGGACGAGCTTGAGCAGTTTCTCGAACGCTTCTCCAATATCGAGGTAACGGTGCGCTGGACCGAAGAGGGCGCGGAGAGGTCCGAGACAGTGGCAGTCCACCCTCCCTACTTCATGAACTCTGAACGTACAGAGCGCTCGGCCCAACGGCTGACGGCGGCCCTGGAGCACCGGGAAAGCGCCAGTCCAGAGATGCAACGTTTCATAAGCGAGGTGGGACGGACGACCCGTCACGGTGGTATGGGCATGGGCCGCGCCCTGGTCGGCAAGTCCACACCCGAGGAGATACAGACGATTTTGCAGCAGGCGCTCGACCGGGGTCTCGTGCAAGCTGAGGGTGGTCGAAGCCACCCAAACTCAACGGACCTGAGAGAGTGGTTGGTGCAATATGGTATCGGCATTGATTGTTCAGGCTTCGTCTCGCAGGCGCTCAACCGCTTGATGGAGCGCGGCCACGGGCGTGACCTGGAAAGCTCAGAGACGATAGGCACTAACGCGGCGGGATTGAGCGGCGGCACCAGGCAGTTCGAGCGAGTGGACCGTCCCGACCAGTTGCGGGTTGGCGATACGATGCACATCGAGGGCCACATCCGCATTATCATGAACGTCCAGACAGGCACCGATGGAGTAGTCTTCACCACAGCGGAAGCACACGCGGGCAGCACGGACGCCGGCCCCGACCGAGCGACCTGGCGCTACTCCGACCCGGAGCATTTCAGAGGTCTCGAAAAGCAAGACGGCGACGCCTGGGCAGCTTCGCTGGAGAGTCCCACCTTTGGGCACTACAGGCGGTTGGAGCAATTCAGGGAAGGCCAGGAATCTGGTGAAGCTTCGGGCGGTTAGGCGGCTCTCATGGCTCACAAAGCAGCACGGCCAGGGAACAGTTGACAAGGTCGCGCTTTCTCCTGTCTTCCTTAATCCATAGACTTGCGGTAGTAGGTCTGGCTGCTCACCACGCAGAAGCCCATGCCCTCGTATAGCTGCAACGCGCCGTTGGGGTTCTGAGTGTCGACCCCCAGCGATGCCTCGGTCATGCCAAGCTCTTTATGCATCTTGAAGCTGCAGGCGATGAGGGCCTTTGCGACGCCCTTCTTGCGCCACGGGCGGCGCACGCTGATCGCCTCGGTATAGCCGCGCTGTCGTCCGAACCGCTCGTTTTCTTCCTTGCTGATGAAGTTGCGTACCATGCCAACCACCTCATCGCCGTCCCATGCTACCTGCCATATCTCAGGCTGGAACATGAGGCCTTTGCACCAGCGCTCGAAGTCACCTTCCTCTACCGTCCAGTTGCCCCAGTGATCGCGGAACGCCTCCGCCTCGGCATCGAAGATAGCTCGTAGGTGCTCATCCTGCACCGGGCGCACCTCGACACCCTCCGGCAGCGGGCAGTCGGGGATGTCCTTCAGGTCAGGACGCACCATCATGAAGGCGTGCCGGACTGCCTGATAGCCATTATCGAGCAGTATCTTCGTGCGGATAGGCGCTGCGTCGCTTGCAAAGGTGGCAAAGACGCGTGGCCCCTCGAAAGTGTGAGTAGCGGCGATCTCTCGCAGCCGCTTCTCGTTATGACGCAGCGACGCTTCTTCGATCCCTTTGCCTCGCCACTCTGGCAGCAGCAATGTCTGGTTCGGGTAGATGCGCGTTCCCTCTGTCTCGTCATACCACCAGACGCGGTTGAACCCAACCATTTCGCCCTTCACCTCGATTATCATTATATCCTTGTAAGGGTCGCAGTTCTTCGCGTCGGCGTAAAACACCTCCGTCTCTTCGACGGTTGTGGTCCACTCCAGCCCATCCGCGCCCAGGCTCTCGTTGAACACATGGACCATACCTGGATAATCAGATGGTCCCTCAAAAAGCCGGAAGACGATCCCTGGTATATCTGGGACACCGCTAATGTCAATCTTGCGTGCTATCTTGGTCGCAGCACCTGCCATGCTAATACCCTCCTTCACCGAGGCTCTGCGCCTACTACCGCAGGCCCAGGCAACAGAAAATTTGCCTACCTCATAGCTGAGGTAGTTTGCAAGAGCTAATATTACTTAAGCTGTAAGCAAATAATAGCACAGCTTCAGGAGGATGTGAACGGCCAATTAGTGTAAATTATACTACACCAACAGGTGCAAGCAAGGCATTCTAGCCTGTATAAACATGTACCGACCTGCGCTAGGAAACGGGTAGCCTCAAGCGGATTGTTAGACCGCCTCCTGTAGTGTGTTCTGCCCATAAAGCGCCGCCATGAGCATTTACTATCTGCTGTGCGATGTACAGACCAAGGCCCGAACCGCTGATCTTCCGCGCTTCTGCGCCAGCCGAGCGGTAACGGCGTTCAAATATCTTACTCAGGTCTTCGTCTGAGACTCCAAGCCCTGAATCGGAGACTCTTAGTAGCACACTATTATCCTCCTCCGGGTCAGGCATCTGAATCTTCAGTACAATAGGGCCGGAGTCGACGGCTGTATACTTGGTGGCATTGTCCAACAAGTTGCTTAACACACGACTCAACCGCTTCTCGTCAGCGTAGACGGTCAGTGTATCTGGAGCAGTAAATAGAATAGTGTGATTTGGCGACGTAGTGCGGGCGTCCTTTATGATCTGCTTCCCCAAGGCGACCAGATCAAATTTAGCCTTATCAATCTCGAAGTCTCCGGCCTCGATTCGGGCAATATCGAGCAGCACATCGCTCAATTGAATAGTGCGCTGAGTTTGCTCTACAACAGCCTCTATCTCCGCCTGTAGCCTTGTCCCGCCTACCTCCTGGTGCGCGCGTCGCGACAGCAGTTGTGCCCTACCACGTAGAACGGTCAACGGCTGGCGAAGATCATGAACAGCGATAGCGATAAAGTCCTTGAGGGCACGCTTCTCCACTTCACTCTGGTGCTCGCGCTCATCAGCTTCCAGTTCAAATGAGATCAGTTGGGCGAGCAAGCTGAATATCTCGAAATCGTCCGAACTGAGGTCTGCGGGCAAGGGGTCAAGAGCGCAGAGAGTGCCGAAGAAACTACCGTCGCGCCGGTTCAAAGGCACAGCGATATAGCTCTCGATGCCGTAAAGATGCAAGGCAGGATGGTTGCGAAAACGAGGATCGGTGCTTGCATGGTTGATGAGGAGCGGCGCGACCGCGCCATCTACAACACTTCAGTAGGTTGTATGAACCGGTAACTCGTCACCTGGCTTCAGGCCGAACTCTGCTTCGTCCAGAACCGCGCATGCTGTCCACGAATCTCCGGTGACGCGAGCCACCAGAGCAATACGCAGCCCGGTGGTGCGGCTCAACACGCGTAAGGCCACCTGAACAGCCTCAAGGCGGTTGATAACCGCGACGTCTCTATCTTGTTGGATGTCTGTCAATTCACTCCTGAGCCATCATGGTCTTACCTCCCGTGGCACTGCTTGAACTTGCGCCCACTGCCACAGAAGCATGGGTCGTTGCGGCCTATCTTGGCCTTGCCAGCGCCCACAGCGGCGGGAGCGCCACCTTGCGCGGCGCGTGATTGCTGCTGGCCGAGACGCTGCTTACCATTCGAGCCGTTCTGCGCTTTATGGCGACCGTCGCCAGAGCCGGGTGCGGGTGCAGAGCGGGAGGGTTGGGCAGCGGCGGCTGCCTGCCTCGACGCTGCCCGTGATGCCTCGGCTTTGGAACCGGTTAGCAGTACATTCAAAACCACAAGCTGCCGTATCTCGCCCTTCAACTCGTCAAACAGCTCGTACGCCTGGACTTTATACTGCACCAACGGGTCTTTCTGGCCGTAAGCCTGCAGGCCGATAGAGTGGCGCAGACCTTCCATCGTGGTGAGATGGCGCGTCCAAAGGTAGTCTATCACACGCAGCATCAGGTCCGCTTCCTGCCAGCGTACAAATGCGGTCTTTACGATGTCCGCCGTCTCTGCATCCAGTTGGCTGAGCGGTATGTTCTCCACCTGCTCTAACCCTTCCAGACCGAGCCGCGCTTCTATCTGCTTGTATACCGACTGCGGCAACCTGTTGTTTACCAGCGATATAAGGGGCATCTGGGCGTTGTTCTCGATAAAGATGTCTCCCAGCACCTTCTCGACCTCGCCGTACAGCCCCTCCAACTGCTCCTGCACTTCGAGCACCAGATCATCGCGCCCCGTCGCCATCATCGATGTCGATTTATCAGCCGTCTCCGCTTCTACATAGCGTGCAGCCGAAGCCGCCGACAGGAAGAAGGTATTGTCTATTGTCTCGAGAAGTTTCCGAACGCGGGCCTCTACTTGCGGACTAATAGTTAGTGCGCCATCTTCGTTACCTCTAACCCCTGATCCCTGATCCCTGACCCCTGCGGCACGGCGCGCATCCACCTCAATAGTCTCGTGCAGCTTCTCCAGGCGCGATTTGTGCTCGCGCTCGAACCCATCGCGCACCAACTCAGAGAGGAAGTCGAGCGCATCGTCATACTGCATCTCCTCCTCTTCCATTTGCCTGACGATCTCAGGGGGGAGGTTGATCGCGCGGGCCAGCTTGTTGTAGTCAGTAGTGCCCTCACCAGCTATCTCATAGTATTCGTCGCCAATGTGGTAGAAGTCGCGCAACTTCTCATCTACAGACTTGATCTGCGTTTGCAACACTCCTTCATACGCTTCCTGCGCTACCAGCTTGAGCTCCTCCACCAGCCCTTCTATGTCGCCTTCTTCCGCAACCGGGGCAATGCGAGTCGTAAGGATGGAGCGTAGTAACCGCCTGATTACGTCGTCCGGGAAGGTCTCCTTGAGCGCATCGAACATGATGCTATAACCATTGGCCCCCCCTTCGCTCATGCCTCTATCGCGCTTTCCTTTAACTCCTTCAGCCAACGGCGCGGCAAGCTCTTGCACCTTCATCGATATCATCTCTGAGATGATAGGGCGCGGGTCGCCGTTCTGGAGGATATAACGGCGCTCATTGTAGATCACGTCGCGATGGGTATTTACCACGTCGTCGTACTCTACAAGGTGCTTGCGGACGTCGAAGTTATATCCCTCCATCTTTACCTGCGCCTGCTCGACCGAGCGAGAGATCATCGAATGCTCGATAGGCATGTCCTCTTCCCACAGGTTCTTGAAGAGGCTGGAGTTGACGATATTCTGATTCACGCCCGATCGGCGCATGATCTCATCTTCAATAGAGACATAGAAGCGGGATGAGCCGTTGTCGCCTTGCCTCCCCGCACGTCCGCGAAGCTGGTTGTCAATGCGGCGGCTCTCGTGGCGCTCGGTGCCGATGATATGAAGTCCACCCAGCTCGTTCACGCCGAAGCCGAGGATGATGTCGGTGCCGCGGCCCGCCATGTTGGTGGCGATAGTGATAGCCCCGCGCTGCCCGGCCTGGGCAACTATGCTGGCCTCGCGCTCGTGCTGTTTGGCATTAAGCACCGAGTGGGTCAGCCCGTTCTCATCGAGCAGTTTACTAAGCTCCTCAGACTTCTCGATGGAAACCGTACCCACAAGCACGGGCCTTCCCTGCTCGTGCAGCTCCCTTATCTCATCTACCACGGCGCGGAACTTGGCCGGCTCGGTACGGTAGATGCGGTCAGGATTGTCAAACCTCACCATGGGCTTATGGGTAGGTATAGGCATCACTTCGAGTTTGTATATCTTGAAGAACTCCTCGGCCTCGGTCGCTGCCGTACCTGTCATGCCCGCCAGCTTGGGATAGAGCCTGAAGTAGTTCTGGATGGTGATCGTGGCGAACGTCTGGCTCTCGGATTGGACGCGTATGCCTTCCTTTGCCTCGATTGCTTCGTGCAGACCCTCCGAGTAGCGGCGGCCTTGCATCAGGCGGCCTGTGAATTCGTCCACGATGACGATCTCCACCTCTTGCTTGGGGTTGAGCCTCTCAGATGCGCTGATGACCTTGCCTTCTTGCCAGAGAACATAGTCTTTGTCGCGCCGGAAGAGGACGTGCGCCTTGAGGGCGTTATCGACGCCGTACACAAGCTGGAAGTTATCCGGGTGATAGAGGTTATCGACACGGAAGAATGCCTCGGCCCGACTGATACCCTCATCGGTTAGCACGGCGCTGCGGCTCTTCTCGTCAATTGTATAATCTACTTCCGGGCGCATGGTCTTGGCGAACTGCGCGGCACGGATATGTATCTCGGCGTTCCCCTCGGAGGCGCCGGAGATAATAAGCGGTGTGCGCGCTTCGTCAATCAGGATGTTATCTACCTCGTCAACGATGCAGAAGTTATGAACCCGCTGCACCACCTCGTCCGGGTTGTTGGAGATGTTGTCGCGCAAGTAGTCGAAGCCGAACTCGGAGTTGGTGCCATGCGTAATATCGGCTCCGTACCCGTCTCGACGCTCCCACGATGCCATACCGTTGAGGATTACCCCGACCGACAGGCCGAGCATCTTGTAGGCAGGTCCCATCCAGTCGCTGTCACGTTTGACAAGGTACTCGTTCACGGTGCAGAGGTGTGCGCCGCGAGCCGTAAGGCCGTTCAAATAAAGAGGTGCGACCTCCACGAGCGTCTTACCCTCGCCTGTCTTCATCTCGCTTATCTTGCCTTCGTGGAGGGCTATACCACCCATCATCTGCACGTCATAAGGCCGTAGCCCGGTTGTGCGCCTCGATGCTTCCCAAACGGCGGCGAACGCTTCCGGTATGAGCGCGTCGAGAGTTGCTTGCTCATCCTTGCGCTGCTCTTTGCGCGACTCGTCCTGCAACGCCTTGAGGTGGTCGTATGCACCCCTATCTTCGGCACGCAGTTCATTCAGCAGATCGGTAAAAGTGGCATCTTCGAGGGCATCTCGCCTCTGCATAAGGTCAGCAACCGTGTCGGGCTTGATCGCTACAGGCGCGAAGGGGTCAGCAGCCTGGGCCTCTATCTCGCCGATAAGCGCATCTTCCTCGGCGTCTAGCTCATCGAACTTGTCGCGGAACGGGTCAAGTGCGTTCGGTCCGGCTATGTCGGTGATGCGTCCCTCTACTCCTTGCCAGAATTGTGTGCGGCCCTGGAGTATGCGCGCCCTGAAGAGTGATGTTTTCGCTTGTAGACGCTCCTCGCGCCCGGCGAACTTCTCTGCCAGAATCGCGATCCTCCCAGCAGATGGACCCTCACCAATAGCAGCCTCGGCAATAGCTAGCAACTCCGAAGTGGCCTGTTCCTCCCAGAATAGATCGTCCGCCAGCTTATCTTTGGGGCCGAGGTCGGCTATCTGTGCTTGAGGAGTGGAAGCCTGAGCCTGTGAGCGCCCGAACAGCCTGCCGCCCGACTTCTGCTGTGCCGCTCCGCGCCCCGATCCATCTTCACTCTGCGAGTTGCCGTTGCCTCCGGTGGGCGTGAGCGCGGAGGGCAGCCGCAGGCCCTGCCTGGCGAGGTGCTTCACAAGGTCGCGCTCGTCCAGAGCCTTTACCAATTGTTGCGTTGAGGCCTCCATCTGCTGCAAAGAGACAGCGTGCTGGGTACGTGTCTCCACCAGGTCGGCCAATCTACTCAGGCCAATCGTGCGGCGCAGGGCCAGCATCGTTTCATTAGTGCGGCTGAAATAGTCAGCTACCTCGCGCCCCAGGAAGTTAGCCACTGCGTCCACCTGCTTGACCATTTCCTCAGCCGACGGCTTTTGCGGGTGGAACTTCGCCTTGGGCACACTCTGGAGTATGGCCTCGCGCAGCCCAGGTTTGACTTCCATAAGTCCTGAAAGCTGCTCGTTAAGCTCTACTAGTAGCTCATCTATGTCTTCTTCGATCTGGTGGCGTTCGGATGGAGGTCGTTGCGTCTTCTCAGCGTTCATCGTCGCAAGCTGCTTCGAGTCGGCGAGGAGAACCGAGAGGTCGCGGCTCGTCTGCTCGCCCTTCTCGATAACCATGCGTAGAGTGTCAGCCTCACCCACCAGCCTGCGGGCCTCAGTTGAGGCTATCGCCATCTGCTCGGCGTGGATGCGCTGCCAATCGCTGCCGGTTAGCTCAGCCAGCACTTCACCGCGAAGTGTATCGGTCCACCCCCGCTGGCCTTCAAGCAGGTTTTCTATCTCGGTGTTCGCTTGCGCTACCACGCGCCTGAGGCGACCCACCTCTTTGTCTGTGTCATTGAATATGTTGGATAACCATTTGATCATAGCTTCATCTTTCCTATTCGTGAATCGTATGTAGCATTATAGCTTTGAGACTCGTTAAAGTGAGGGTTCCGAGATTTTATGACCTGGCTCTCGCGGTGGCAGGTACTTCGAACTCTACAAACGCAGCATGTACAGAATAAGGCTGAGGTATGGGATCGCCGTCATCCTGAATACATTCAAAATGGAGCTCGAGCGCCTCTCGCATATTGTTCAAAGTCTCATCGAGTGTATCGCCGACCGTTACACAACCGGACACATCCGGGGCGTACGCGGAATAGTTGTTCTCGCCTTTTTCAACGATGACAAGATAACGGTGTTTCATATATCGTCTCCTCTTACTTCAACCCAGCCTGCTTTAGTATGTTGTCGAGGGTGCCCGGCAGCAAATCCTTAGCTGGGTGGCCTGGAATTACTACATTGCCTGGCTTTGTGGGGTGCTTGTATATCCTGTGACTACCCTTCACTCGTACCTGAACCCAACCGTCAGCCTCTACTCTCTTAATGATGTCGCGTACTTTCATCCGGCAGGATACTAACCTTTTACCTCAAAGTAGTTCCCTACTCCCAGCGATGTCAGGTCACTCTCTAACCCACGTTGGAGCTGTCCGTGGTCGAAGTCACTTCATATCATCTCAAAAGTCATCTCAAAGTCTTAAACATCGTAGCTACGACATGACCGTTGCTGTAGCAGGGATCTCAACTTCTACGAACTCAGCTCGGACTAAGCTCGGTTCGGGGATAGGATCACCCTCTTGCGCCATAAGCTCCAAATGCGCTTGCATGGCCTCATCCATCAGTTGCAGGACTTCTTCTTCACTGTCGCCTACCGCGACACAGCCTGGCACATCAGGGCTGTACGCCCCATAGCTAGTCTTTCCCTTTTCGATGAGTACTAAGAAGCGATGACGCATGGCTTTTCTCCTCACTTGAGGCCTGCTTGCCTCAGTATCTCCTGTAGTGTACCTGTTGGCACATCCTTGCCGGGCTGTCCGGCGATAGTGATCTTGCCCGGCTTCGTTGGATGCTTATACTGACGATGGCTATCCTTTTGGGCTACCTGATACCAGCCATCCTCCTCAATTCGCTTTGTTACATCACGTACCTTCATCTAGGGTTTAGATTAGCCTTTTACCTCAAAATAGTTCCCCATCCCCAGCGCCTTCAGTGCAGCCTCTACTCCACGCTGGAAATGGCCGTGGTCGAGGGTCACGGCTGCCGTGCTCTCCTTGTCGGGTTGGTTCTGGGGTGGGTGAGCGACGGAAGAATTAGATAGATCATTGTAGAGCCGGTCAGCGAGCGGCACTGACTCCTTCACGGCAGACAGGCCGCTCGTTATCAGCACTTGCTGGTACGGAGCATAAGCGTCAGGGTTCATCAGTCTGACGTTCGCAAGCTGAACCGCGAGATAAAGGCGCCGCGTTTCATCCTTCTCTCGTTCCAGGATCTGCACCGTCTGGGCAGCAAGGCGCTCCATAACCGCCGACCTGAAAGCCTCTACATCATGTGTTGATTGTAATACGGTTGTCAGCTTGAGCAGGTTTCGCTCAGAGAGATAGCGGTTGAACATGCTCTCCGAGCCGACCAGCATCTGGGCCAGGTCCAGGCCCCAACGGCTCTGTGCGCTGTGGAGTAAAGGGTTCAACTGCTCCAGTCTAGCTACTACCCACGCGTGATCTGTCACTGTTAGCAGGTAAGTCATGAGAGGTATAAGCCCCTCTTTTTCCTTCGACCCTGATTTCACCACGACCTGCACCGCTTTGTGCCCCAGGTGCGCCTCGAAGTGGAGAAGCTTGTGTAAGATGATACCGACTAATGGTGCAGGCCCATCCCCGCCCGCCGCGCCAAGAGCCGGGTTGTACTCTACCACCACACCTCGCTGCCCCGCCTTCAAGTCGACCAGGGTCTCCTTTGAAGGGCGTAGATAGACGTTCTGGCCCCAGGCGCCTGCCATCGTGAGCATCAGTCGGTTGAACTCTTCGTGCACCTCAACGGGCAGGACCTTGTTCTCGGCCCCCACTCTGGAAAGCAGAAACCTGAGGGTATCAACGCCGATCCGGCAATAGCGGCAAGGCTCGGTCTGGTGGCGGGTGCTATCTACGGTGATCCAGCCAGGGCATTGCGGCGTGGGGCATTTCACAATCCGGGGAGCCGGCAGGTTGACGGTGCGCGCCCGTTCGGTCGTGGGCATAGGGGCAGTTATCTCCAGGAGGTAATAGTACGCGGCGCAATTGCCGCGCACTATATTTTACCGCAAGAAGCCCAGGCTACGCCAACCTCCCCCATTGGAATTACGAATTACGGACGAAACCGCCAAGACGCCAAGAACGCCGAGAACCCGCCAAGATTATTATTGTTTTATGAAACGCAAAGGGGCAGAGCTAGCAAAGAACGCAGAGTTATTCTCGATTTAGAGCACCTAACAAAACCTCAAATATGAACAATCACGTAGGGGCATGAGCGTAGCGGGGGGATTGTGTTCGCCCGTGCCCACCAGCTGCTCGACCTACAAGGCGAACACAAGGTTCGCCCCTACCTACTTGCATAGGTTTTGTTAGGCACTCTTAGTAAGTAGGTGATAGCTGATTTGTAATTGGAGCGAAGCGACGACGTAGTTCATAGTTATCCCGCTGGGTGGCACGGAGTCTGCTTGTTAATTGCAGCAGTAATTAGGGACTGCGGCTGCCAGTTGGTCCTAAATACAACACACTTACCAAAACAGAGGAGGAGACATGGATAAGACTTCGATCAAATCGCGTGGTATACCGGCTTTTGGTATCAGTATGGTTTTTGGTGGGCTAGCCTTGCTTCTTAGTGTGGCAATCCTCGGGTTTGGCACACCAAGTGCATCAGCGAACGGGGCACAGGGGCCGCTCGCACAGGGGACTCAGCCTATACCACAACTGACATCTACTCCCACCAAAGTAGCGACACGCGAACCGACTGAAACTGCTGGAGCTACAACCACGGTTGTATCAACAGGCACAGTAATAGCCACTACTACGGCTGTAAGCACAGCTGTTTCCACCGGCACCGTGGTGGGAACCACAGCCACAGTTGCGGTTACAGGTACAGCAGTTTCGACTGCTACGACCGGCGCTATACCAACCACAGAGGTTCTTCCAACTGAAGGCACTGGTATGGTAGAGACCTCTACCCCCATCTCAGTCGGTATGCCGCGTACAGGTACACCTGTTGGTGGTAGCGATCTGACACTTATATTGCTGATTATCGGAGTGATGATTACCATAGGCTTCGCATCGCTGGCAACCCGCAGGAGTAGTTACAGACGCTAATCCTCAGACGATTAGAAGGCCCGAGCGAGCACTCCGCTTGCCCGGGCTTTTTATTTGCATAAAAGGTGGCACGCCTTTTGCGTTATATCGTCTTCGGGACAAAAACCGACGGTAAGTAAAAGATAGGATTGTAGGAGGAACAGAATGAATAACAATCGGTTAACCATCGCGCGATCAGTAGGACCAGCCATGCTTGCTTGGGGGTTGATACTCAGCCTCTTCGTATCACCAATACTCGCCAGCGCCAACGTTACACAGCAAACGCAGGCTCCACGCACTATCACTATAGCAGCCGGAGCGACAGCAACCCTCACCGCAAGGGGTTTCTGCCTTGATTTCGGCAAACCATTCCCTACCCAGGACACCACCGCCAGGAACCTCGCAGCCGACAGGATACGCGCAGCGCTCAACTACAGTATCCAGAAAGGCTACACCGACGGCAATCCTCAGCAGGTGGAACTTGCTATCTGGTATCTTCGTGACAACACCTGGCATGCCGAGCAGCGTGTTATAGCCGAGGAGATCGTGCGGGAAGCAGCGACTGCACCCGTACCGCCTTCCACGGGCGAGGGAGTATCGCTGAGCGACGCGGTGACGCAAAATCTGGTCACTGTAACCGCCAAGTTCGTGCCCCAGACCCAGGATGCTTTCTACGGCGACGGCACAGTAACGATCCAGAACACCGGCACCAGCGAGGTCAAGGTCTACATGCCGATGGGTGTCACCTTCACGACAGTGGCAAGCCCAGGCACGTTCCAGGACCTGCTGGTCTATGAGCTATCCGTGCAACAAGGAACGACTACTCCTGGCGGCGCAACGGCCAGCCCTGCTACCACGCAGCAGGCGACCACCCAACCGACCCTTACTGCTCTGACAACACCTGGTGGCACCACTACAGCCGTCTCAACAATCGAGGTCACGGGCACAGTGGCTAGCACAGTAGTAGCTACAGGCACCACCACAGTCGAAGCCACAACAACCGTGGCAGCGACAGCCGAGGCAACTTCTACAGCGGTCGCCACCGTCGAAGCCGCTCCCACAGATACGCCGGTAAGCCAGCCCCTCCCCCAGACAGGCGGCGAGACCGGCACAGGCAACAGCATAGCGCTTATCGTCTTCGCGCTCGGCCTTGCCCTCATAGCGACCGGCCTCGGGACAACCGTGGCAGCCCGCCGCAGGTCGTAACAAGCGTCTGGTAGAAACTGGCGGAAGAGGGTCACGACTGCGACCCTCTTCTCTTTATATTTGAACCGCAACCCCGCTTTTTGGGCTGTAATATGATGTAGTATCAACATTCACAGCAAACGACCGAAAAGCGAGGTTATTATGGTGTTCACCACTCGCGGATTACGCTATAAGCGTCAGGCTGTGGTTATAGCCTCGGCGCTCTTTGTGCTGATTACCCTTTCCGGCAAAGCAAGTCTCACCCCTGTTGGTGCCGCCCCCACCAACCAGACACCCTCCCAACCTACGCCAACAGCACGCCCCATCCTCTTGACAGACCCTGTGCCCGACCCCGAGCAGCAAGGAGTGCAGTACTTCCCCCAGACAGGCCATACCCTCAGAGGGGTAATCCTCGATTACTGGAACAGGTACGGTGGGCTTGCTCAGTTCGGCTACCCTCTCACCGAGGAGTTCTTTGAGCCTATCGGTGGTGACAACATGATGTATCAGGTGCAGTACTTTGAGCGCAACCGCTTCGAGCTACACCCTGAGGACAAAGGCACTCAGTTCGAGGTGTTGCTGGGTGTGCTTAGTCGTGACTTCAGGCAGCAAGACCCTCCTGCTACTCCACAACCCGCGCCTGCTGTCTACTTCCAAGAGACAGGGCACAACCTGAGTGGGGCATTTAAGAGCTATTGGGAGACACATGATGGGTTGTTTGTGCATGGCTTCCCCATTACAGAGCCATATCAGGAGAGGAACCCTGTAGACGGTAAGACTTACCAGGTGCAGTACTTTGAGAGGTCACGCTTTGAGTTGCACCCAGAGAATGCGGGTACACCATATGAGATGCTGTTGGGGCTGTTGGGGAGGCAGTTGTCTGAGAAGAAGGGCTATCCATATGGGTGGTATCCTTCCTACGGGTGGGCTGCTGATTACTCGTGGGTAGCTGGCTGGGTAGTTGCACAATACTGCGGTCATATAGGCCCTTTGACCGTGTACATAGTTTACGAGCGTGTCAGTCCAACGAAGCAAGTAACAGGTAAAGTACTCGAATTGGTCTCTGGATCAGGACGTAAGGCAGCATACGATCTAACAAAGCTACATGGATTCCACCACGGCATTGTCTTTGGTCGTTCAGCGAAGGCAGATGATCCTTCTCCCGTCTGCAAGGACTTACTAAAGGGAGAAGGATATGTAGTGAACAGTGTTCAGTCGCACCCTGCACAAGAAGAGCCTGTTGCTTCTAAATAGCAGTTAGGAGCTTGCTTCTGCCTCGCGCTCTATCTGCTCTAGCGACCTCTCCGCTTCCTCTTCGGCGGCCTTCTCAACGGGGCGCATCTCCGATAGCGACAGGTTCTGGGCCCAGAACGCCACCAGCCCAACGATAAGGGTCGTCACAAGCTGCCCGACGTGGAAGATGAGTGCAAACGCTACCGCAAGCTCCTTGTCCACCTTGAAGAAAGCCATAGCGCCTACGCACAGCGCCTCGTATGTGCCCAAGTTGCCGGGCAGAGCGGGCACGAGCAGACCCAGGTTGACAATCGCCGTCATGAAAAGCAAGCCGACCGGCCCCACCATCTCCGGCGGGAAAGGCGTCTGAAAGGCTTGTAGCGCGGCGGCGAACATGAGGGCCACCACCACCCATACAAGCAGTGAAATAAGCGCAGCGCTCAGGAGAGGCCGGGGGCTTTTGAAGACGTGCATCCCACCTGCGAAAGTCTCTATCAAGCGCACGACCAGCTTGCGTATCCTCTCCAGAAGGGGAATCGGCGCGGGCAACCGCCCAACCCAATGTGCGATACGGTCGCTATACCTGTAAAAGAATAGCATCCCCGCGAACGCCGCAACCAGGCCAAGCCCGGCCACCCACGCCAGCACGTCGGGCGCGAACCCTACCGCAGTCGCATCTATCGCTGATGGCAGCAGCACGAGGCTCACCAGAAGCATCACGAGCAGCGCCATCCCATCAAACGCCTTCTCGATGACGATTGTAGCCAGGATAGTGGTCTTGCGGAGGCCGGTTTTTCGACCCAGCAGGTAGGCCCGCACCAGGTCGCCGCCCCGAGCCGGGAAAAAGGCGTTGAAGAAATAGCCGGTCATCATCTTACCGTAAAGACTGGTGAGGCTGACATGCTGGCGTATGCTCCTCGATCCATCCTCTGAAGCGCCAGGCGAGCCTGGAATATCAAGTGGGTCAAGGAGTCGCTGCCAGCGCCACGTCATCAGGAAATAGGCGGCGAGCATCAGCAGCATCGATACGAGGAAAAGCGCCGGGTCAACCTCGCTCAAGTGCCGCCAGACCTGCCCCCAATCGACCCCGCGCAGCACAAAGTAAAGACAGACCCCGCTTATAATCAAGCCGAGGGCGATTTTGCGTATAGTCATGGGGGGGTAAGGGATTGGGGATTGGGGATTGGGGATTGGGGATTGGGGGT
>JBBRVL010000017.1:0-19602 GCA_038246925.1 Chloroflexia bacterium | reverse complement strand
CACTCCCAGAACATGGGCGACCGCGTAGCGATCCTTGATAGCCCTCCGGGAATGAATCCTCAGTCGATACGTGACTGGCGGATGAAGGAAGTCAATTACGACTCCAAATATGGTGCCCTTTACTATCCGTGGATCAAGGTAGCCAACCCCCTCGGCAACGGCTCGGGTATCTATGTACCGCCGTGCGGCCACATGGCGGGCCTCTGGTCTCGGACAGACTCCGAGCGAGGTGTGCATAAGGCCCCGGCAAACGTGGTGGTTGCAGGCGCAATCGGTCTGGAGTACCAGACCACCCACAACGAGCAGGGTATCCTCAACCCGGTTGGCATCAATGTTATCCGTAGCTTCCCAGGTCGCGGTATCCGCGTTTGGGGTGCGCGCACGGTTTCGAGCGACCCATCCTGGAAGTACCTGAACGTTCGACGCCTTTTCAACTATGTTGAGGAGTCGTTACTTCTGGGAACCCAATGGGCAGTCTTCGAGCCGAACGACATGGACCTTTGGGAGCGTATCAAGCGTGACATCAGCGCCTTCCTTATAAGGACCTGGCGCGACGGCGCGCTGTTCGGCCAGTCGGCTTCGGAAGCGTTCTACGTCAAGTGCGACGCTGAGAATAACCCCCCTGAGACGAGGGATGTGGGCCAGTTAATCATCGAGGTCGGTATCGCCCCGGTGAAGCCCGCTGAGTTCGTTATCATCCGCTTGAGCCAGTGGCAGAGCGGCGGCTCGGCGTCCGAGTAACAGCTATGAATTTTGCGTTGTGAGGGTTGAGCGCCTGGCCTGGCTGGGCACACTTCCATCACAACGCAAGGCTCAAGACAGAGTCAGCGTAAATAATTCGTAAATAATTAAGGAGGTAATTCTACATGGCAAGCGGAATGGAAGGTCTAGGCGTAAGAGACGATCCCTTGATTCAAGCTCACTTCTATGTGAGTGCGGAACCGCACCTGATGGACATGGTGTTCCGCGAGTGCTCGGGCCTCGGCTCCGAAACCGAAGTTGTCGAGTATAAAGGTAGCAAGAAAGAGGACTATCACACTATCCAGGCGGTCCCCGGACGCCTCAAATGGCAGAAAATAGTCCTCAAGCGTGGCATCACAGGCGCGCTTGACGCCTGGAAGTGGCGCAAGATGATCGAAGAAGGCCAGGTCGAAAAGGCCCGTGCCAACGGCTCAATCGTCATGGTCAACCAGGAAGGCAAGGAAGTTGCCCGGTGGAGCTTCATGCGTGCCTGGCCGAGCAAGATCAGCGGCCCGTCCTTTAACTCCTCCACCAACGAAGTCGGTGTCGAGGAGCTAGAGATCGTTCACGAAAAACTGACCCGAGACAAATAGTCGAAAACGCGGTGGGTGACGGGTGACGTGGCCTGATCGAATGTCCGGCTGCAGCACCCATCACCCATCATTGCGAAAAAACCGAAAGAACAGGAGCATTTATGCTTGGCGCTGACCGTGGAAACGCTGGTAACGTTGGTCGCCCCGATCCACAAAGGGGCCTACAGACCGAATATGATTTCGTCCTGCCGCGAGGTTACGTCGACCGCGACGGCAACCTTCACCGAGAAGGCACAATGCGGCTCGCTACGGCCATGGACGAAATAATCCCGATGAGCAATATGCGGGTGAAGCAGAACCAGGCCTATCTCACCGTTGTACTGCTGTCAAGGGTAATCACGGCCTTAGGTACGCTGGACGATGTACATACAGGCATTATTGAGGACCTGTTCTCCGCCGATTTTGCGTACTTGCAGGACTTTTACAGGCGAATAAATGAGGCTGAACATGCGGCCATTCCAGCCCAATGTCCAAAATGCAATCATACATTTGAAGTGGAGCTTGTACCGCAGGGGGGATGATCGGCTACCCTCTTGACCAACTCCGAGAAGAGGTAGCCTACGTCGCATATTACTTTCACTGGCCGAGAGAAGAGATATTAGAGTTGGAGCACCACGAGCGCCGTGCCTGGGTGCAACAGATAGCAGACATCAACAAACAGCTTAATAGCTGAAGTTGCCAGGAGAGTCGGTCGGAACCAGGAATTCATATGGCAATTGCAGTCCTTAAGCGGCTATAATAGATGTCAATGGATATGGACAATAGATTCAAATACGACGAAGATCGCATGCCGGAGTTAGGCCTCGATGCGTGGATACGGCGAATGGCCGGGGACGGCCAGGACGTACGTATTCATGACAGCGCCCAGGCTGGAGAGCTCGTGCGGAGGCTGGGGGCACGGGCGTTTACAGCAGGCAAGGACGTCTATATTCGCCCGGAGCTTGTAAGACCGATGTCGCGCGAAGGTGCCTCGGTACTGGCGCACGAGTTATTCCATGTTGCCGAGCAAACCGGGAGGCCCGCGCCTGCAATGCCACTTGCGTCTGGAGCCGGTCGCGCTCAGGGCACCCTCCATACCAATTCGCCTGCTTCTACCCCGCAGCCGGTGCAGCGACAAGTCGCTTTATCTGTGCAGCGTACGGAGGGAGCCACATCGGCGTCTGAGGCGGGTGCCGAGCGGCATGAGGATGCAACGCGCGGCGAGGGTCGCCGTAGAAGGCAAAGTCCGCCCGACCCGGAAGTAGTAGCGGAACGTGTTTATGATCTGATGAGCCGCGAGCTTCGGCTCGATAACGAACGAACGACTTTTGGTTGGTAGTCACCCAGTTGCGCTAATGGAGGCAACAATATGGCACTGAATAGAGGATACGTACCACGGCCCATGAAGAGTTACCGTAATACGGCGACTAGCAATATCTCAGATGTTTGGACAACGTTTCATTTCCACGTTGCCGGCCAGGGAGACGATGCGCTCACCCAGGCTATTTTCACGGAGGTGAGTGGGCTGGAAGTCGAGCTGGAGGTTACACCCTACGAAGAGGGCGGCATGAATACGCATGTCCACAAACTGCCCGGCCGCACAAAGATATCTGATATCACCCTGAAGAACGGTATCATGACTAATAACGGTCTCTGGGACTGGTTTAAGGAGATTTTGCTGGGAACGTACACGCGCAAGAATGTGACTATTACCCTGGTCAGTGAGGATGGCGAGCATTGGCAAAGTTGGGAGTTCGCGCAGGCAATCCCGATTAAGTGGACAGGGCCACAGCTTAAGGCCGATTCGACGGTTCTTGCCATTCAGTCGCTTGTGCTCACACATAAAGGCTTAATTCTGCGGTAGTAGCCTACCGTTTGCGGAAAATACGATACGTAACCAGGTAAATCGGGACGACAATGGACGACAAGGAATCAAGCCAACAACCAGGTCTTGAAGGCCCGAGTAACAACGGCACGGGTATAGTTCCCCTTGCTGCGGGGGCTGCCGCGCGCATGGTTCAGATGATAATGTCCCGGCTCTATAGCCCTCATGCGGGAATAGGAGCGCGTTCGTTCTCGGGCGGTAGTCTCTGGCAACAGGTGAGCCGACGCCTCGGCTATGGCGCTACGACCTCGTTTTCCGACGGAGCGCCATCACCACTTAACATACAACGTGCTGTCGAGGGCGTGCCTCATATTGATCTAGTGTGGCGCACGAAGAAACACCCCCAGGTGTCGGAACAGTATGATGATTGGGGACCGCGCCAACCTGCCTGGTATACACGACGCGCTCCGGCGTCCCGCACGGATTCACCGGACGGCTCAGTTGTACCCGAGAGAGAGAGCGAAGCCGAGCTTTTAAGCGCGCCAATCATCCTACAGCAGAATGAGGCCCATCTTGCCCCTCATGAAGATAGTTCAACGCAGGAAACATCATCCCCTCCTGGAGGTGAAGTAGCGGCGGAGTTGCCTGCGTTTGTGCCTCCAACAGTCGTTCGTGTTGGATATGTTCCCGAGCCGATGGTGGCAATGGCGCA
Source organism: Chloroflexia bacterium (assembly GCA_038246925.1). Taxonomy (GTDB): domain Bacteria; phylum Chloroflexota; class Chloroflexia; order QHBQ01; family JADMIH01; genus JADMIH01. The sequence goes on along the minus strand of JBBRVL010000017.1, from coordinate 15,752 downwards.
GCCTCTGGTCTCTGCGCCCATTTTTACGACATCGGCCCGCACCGGCTCTAGCTCAAATGCCACTCCACTGGTTGCGCCGTCGTTAGGCTCAATGACAATTGCACGGCAGCCCGCTGATGGGCACACACAGAAGATTGCGCCGACGACCGACCTTCTTCACCGGATTGCTGAAAGGCGGGAGCAGAAGATCCCAGATGCTGTTCCGGTACCGAGGCAGAGTGTAAGTCCGTCACCTCAATCTGCGCCCCAGCCGTTGATACCACTACCAATGCCCCTGGCCGACGCTGGAGATGTTCGTCGGTCGGACTCCCTTACGGAACAACCTGTACAGCAGCCACGAACAGACCAGGGACTACTATTGCGCTTCATGGAACGCGTCGCGTCAGTGCTACCATTCAGGTCTGAGACCCACTCATCGCTGCCCCAAGTGAGTGCTCCAAGTGGCGAAGCTAATCCAGTGTCGGTACAATCTGTCGCTACAGCCGTAGCTGGCAATCTCACCTCGTCGTCTGGTGGGCATGAAGCGCAAGGCATACCTCCGCATCAAGGATCAGAGGCGACGATTAGTGAAAATAAGACGGAAAGGGCATCCGTTATCCCCGGTGCACCCACAGGCTTCCTGGCGGCGGTCAGGTCAAGATTCCTCGGAGAGGGATCGCCAGCTCTAACTACAGGTGCCGCACCTTCGGAGCTTCCCATGCCGTTGGCCTCGCCCGGACGTGTGCCAGCGCAACAGCCGACGCCAGGTGAGCAGTCCGGCAGGAGCAGGACGGAGTGGGGAAACGCAACACCTTCCGCTACGCCGATCACATCCACTCCACGGGCGTCAGGCTCCACCACGATTGCTCAGGAGCCTCAGGTCGTTTCCGCCGCCACCCCAGGTCTTACCCCGATATTTGCTGAATCGCCGCAGGCTACCCAGGACCTTGAGGTTAGTGGCGCGCTTGACGTTGCGTTATCAGGCCCCGTGCGTTCCGATTACATTGGTGCGCCAGACGCTTCGACACAAGGTGGTTTTACCTCGGGAATGCCGTCGAATGATGAGCGCCGTATTCTTGGTGTCGCGCCGGGTGGCAGTCGGGTAGACGAGGGCGCGGCTGCGGAATTCTCACCTCCTCTCCCCGTTGAAACCGGACGACCTCCAGAGGGGCTGTTCAGCTCGGTCATATCGCGCCTACTAAGGCGAACCGAGTTAAGCTCAGGCGATGCCTACTCTGGACCCCCGCCTCTTGATATGACGCTAGTCGAGCGAGCTGACAGCGCGCCTGAGAGCGTCTCACAAGTCGAGACGCTTGCCTCCTATGCGGTGACAAGCGACGGAGATAGGTCGCCCGAGCGTCCCGGTGTTCCCACGTCTTCAACAGGCGAGCCGACAATAGAAGTTAGTCCTGCGCAAGCTATTGCCGCGAATCCACTCCCCTCTGAGTCACCGGCCACTATGGGGATTCGCATGGAGCCTGTGCCTCCAATTCCAAGTTCCGTCACGGGTAATCAGCCCGAAGGAGTGAGCGCCGGCTCCCCCCACCACACGCTAGCTAATGTGCCCGGAATTGTCGGCGCGCAGCAGCCGAATCTTGGTGTGAGCAGAGACTCGGACGTGTCCCTTGCAGAACGACATGTGGGTACCGTTACAGCCAACATACCGCCAGGCGAGTTAGCGACCATGCCTGCTGTTCCGGTGCATAAATCGGACGAATCGAGAGAAATCACGGAAACTGCAATAACTGCGACTGCGTCTGCCCAGAATAGTCCTGCGCGCAAGGGAATATTCGCAGAGCTGTTCGCACGGTTAGTAGGTGGTGAAACTGGGGCTAGCCCGGATTCAGTTGCTGAACGTACTTCACCTCGACTAACGCTGCCCTGGACACCTCGTACACCATCACCAAATCGGGGTCAGGATCATGTTACTGCCGAGTCGTGGGATATGCCTGCATCGACCGCTGCAACTGTAGCATTTCCAGTACCGGCCCAGATTACGCCGGAGACCGGGTTGGAGACGGAGCCTGTTGCGTATGTGGATACCCACGAGACTTCGGCAGGAGTTACGCCTGCGTCGGTGCAAGCTGTCGGGCAGCACGATAACGTTGAACCGCATATCGAAGCGCTTGCCGTTCCAGCGCCTGCCGGTCTGACTGACTTCACCGGGCAGGAAGGGGCAAGCTTTTCGGATGGAGTTGTTCCAACATCGGCTGCGACAGATACACCGACCGGGGTTGTAGCCCCTGATCTGACATATGCCTCTTCGACGTTGGAAGCGCCTGCCACCCCAGCGGGTGATGGCAACGACGCTGTAGCCTGGGTTATGCTCGAAAGCCTTGCTGTAGAGATTGCAAGTTCGCACTCTCATCTGGGCGCAATTGACATCGCAGAAGTAGTACCGGCACCTCTCTTAGAGCGATTGCTACCCAGTGTCGATGGGGTAGGTAGCTCTAGGGAAGCAGGTCGCATGATCGATATATTTGCTCGCGCAGGCATCACTTTGGGGCAATCCAGTAGCAGCCCCAGGCAGACAGGGATCGGTTCACATGACTTGGCGAGGAATCCATTGTCAGGATTGGGAGTACTTACGGGCGGTGTCGTTCCGCAGATTCCTCTCACCGTATCAGCCAGCATATCGTCACAGGCAGCGGACCCCCAGCTTAATAGTGCTGTTTCCGGCTACGGTTTTGTTGACTCCGAACGGAATGCTGGTCAGTTTATTGCCAGGCAGCTACGCACAACATCCGCAGTGCCAGCTTTTGGGTCAAGCCAGTTCCAGGGTCGTTCAAGTCTGATATCGCCTGCGGTTAGCCAGTATGCAGCGCCGCCAGATAGTAATGCGCCTGAGGAAGAGGGGAATACCTGGATGGCTGTGCTGCGAAGCCTATACGGCGATAATAGTTCGACCAACATGCCGCTCGCATATGCAGGTCAAGCTCTATCATGGTCCGAAAGTTCCAATGGCGCCGAGAGCTTCGACGTTAGTAGCTTGCTGGCCCGCCATGCTGCTCAGGAGTACGCCGCCGCTTCGTCCCCAGCTACATATCCAGGCTCACTTGACACTTACAACAGTTCGATGGATGAGAGTGCAAGCTCATTCACACAGGCCACCGGCTCGTCGGGTTGGATCGGCGGAAGCGCCGATGTGAACGGCAGTGAAGCAGGGGCCTGGGCCGATGTGGTTTCTTCAGCGGTAAGCAGCGTCCCTCAGGGGGGCAGCCCGTCGCTTGCGCTGGCAGGCGAGGAGCGGTCTCCAACAGGAGGGCAAAATGGCTCGCAGGATCAGCAGGAGCAGATGGAAGAAGCCGACAATCCGAACCCTGACATTGACGAACTGGCCCAATCGGTTTATGCAATCATACGGCGAAAGCTCACTATAGAGCGTGAACGCAGCCGGACCTAAGTACGAGCAAGGAGAAAGCATATGGACTTTAGTGTAACCGCGTCCGCATCAGCCTCAGCGCAAGGGTCCTCGCCGGGGGCATCACTGGCAGTTCCCAGCCCCGCTGCATTAGTGCCCCCTTCACCGATACGCTCCTCGGCTGCCGCGGCAAGGAGTGGCAGCCTGGTAAAAGCGACGATCACAAACTTTGACATGCCTAGTGAAATCGTCGTTTGCTATTTCAATCCAAAAGAATACGCATATAGTAAGACCAATAGCTGGACGCCCGGAAAGATGGTAGGCTCAGATTTTGAAACGCCCAAGTTCGGAGGCAGCCAGCCCAAAAGCCTGACGCTCGATCTGCTTTTTGATACCTTTGAGGTACAAACTGATGTCCGCGAACTCACCGGTCTCTTATGGAAGATGATGAAGATCAGCCCCCTACGTATTGATGCCACAACAGGGGTTGGAGAGCCGCCCTGGGTAGTATTCCGTTGGGGCCTTCTGTGGAGCTTCACAGCTGTGATTCAGTCACTGACCGAGCGATTCACGCTGTTTCACCCCTCGGGCTTTCCCTTGCGGTCCGCGGTTAGCATTCAGTTCATGCAAGCGACCACCATCGGTGAGCGCTGGCCCCGACAGAATCCAACCTCTGGTTCACGCGAAGGATTCGCTGTTCACCAGGTCAAGGAAGGTGAAACGATTGACTGGATAGCATACCAGGCATACGGCAGCAGTGCGGCCTACCGGCACCTGGCGGCGGCGAATAATCTCGATGATCCTAGCCGGCTTTACCCTGGTCAGTTTCTGCTACTAGTACCACTCAGAGATTGAGTCTCGATTCACTGTAAGCCACAGGTGAGTAAAGAGGCGGAGCGCCTGAGAACGTCAGAATAAGGATAATCAGATGCCAAGCGGAACAGTACATCTTGCGCAAATGTACATCGACATCGATGGATCTCCTCTCGATAGGGACACCTATATGAGTCGGATTCTTAGCGTCGAAGTCGACGACTCGATGTTTCTCCCGGACATGTTTACCATTGTATTATCAGACCCGTCCCTGGAGGCGCTTCGAGCAGATGTTTTCCGGCTTGGCAGCGAAATCAAAATCCGCATCAAGGCCCCTTCTCCCGAGGAAGGCGGCGAGTCGGGTGAGGCTGTCGAGCTGATGATTGGTGAAATCACATCGATTGAGCCGAGCCTCGACCCCGACCAGCACAGTACCCTGACTATCCACGGCTACGACCGCTCCCACAAGTTACACCGGATCCGCAAGACCGAGACATACTTGAATGTTTCTGACTCGGATGTTGTATCACGTCTGGCTCGTGAAGGCAGCTTGCAAGCGGATGTAACCAGCACTTCGCCCGTCTATCCATACTTGATGCAAGCCAACCAGACAAACTGGGAATTCATGTTGGAACGCGCCCAGCGTATCGGCTATCGGTTATATGTAGAGAACCGGACCCTCTACTTCAAGCCGCCTCCTGCTTCGCCTACGGAATTGCCCTTAAACTGGGGCCAGGAGATGAGCCATTTCGGGGCACGCCTTACGACCGCTGATCAGGTAGCGGAAGTTACGGTACGCGGGTGGGACCCCAAGGCAAAGGCCGCGATTGTGGGTCGTAAATCGAGCGCCACGAGTGGTGTACCGATACGCAAAGACAACGGCAATACAGGAGGCGCGAGCGCCAATTCGGCGCATGGAGTTAGCGGTAAGCAGGTTGTGGTCGACCATCCGGTCTTCAACCAGGCGGAAGCAGACAAGGTAGCACAGGCCGTCCTGGACCAGCGGTCAAGCGCCTTCGTCGAGGCTGAAGCGATGGCCGGAGGAAATCCTCAGCTAAAGGCCGGGGTGGCCGTTAATGTGACAGGAGTAGGCACAAGATTTGGCGGCAAGTATCTCGTAACTCGCGCTTTGCATCGCTACACCGCGCGAGAATACTCGACGCGCTTGTGGGCAAGCTCCAACAGTGGAAGCCTCACACATCTCCTGGGTAATGGCAAATCTCCACACAGCACTAACGGTGCCGGCAAAGGAGGTTTGAAGCCCACTGAGACAGGCATTATGGTTGGCCTCGTGTCTAACTTGCAAGACCCCGACAACATGGGCCGGGTCAAGGTGAAGTTCCCGGTGCTTGGTGACAACGTGGAGAGCTTTTGGTGCCGACTGGTCACACCCATGGCTGGAGGGGGCAGAGGTATTGCCTACTTCCCGGAGGTAGGTGATGAAGTTGCGGTAATGTTCCAGAATGGCGACCCCAACCACGGTTATGTGCTTGGCGGCGTGTGGAATGGAACTGATGCCCTCCCTAAGCCGACAGGTCAGTTGATATCGGGTGGGAAAGTCGTGAGGAGGGTGATACGTAGTAGAGTAGGACACGAGATTATCATAATTGACGCTCCTATAACGCCCGAAGGGATCACGATTATCGACAAAACGCAGAACAACTACATCAAGATAAACACAACCGATAATAAGACTGAGATTCAATGCCAGGGTGATATAAGCGTCAAATCTGCTACGGGAAACATTACCGTGAAGGCCGACGCCGCGAAAGTGACGGTTCAGGCCACTCAGGACATTGAGCTCAAGTCGGACTCGGGGAAGGTCAAGATTACTGGCACATCCGGCGTTGATATTAATTCGCCCGCGATAATCAATATCAAAGGCAGTATGGTCAACCTGAACTAACCCGGCCAATCATACAGTCACAGGGACCATGTAGCGCGTCGAGAAAGGCGCTTACCCGGCGCCTGATGACCTGATACAACTTAATCAGATCTCCCAGGAGGGATAGTTGAACGAGCGTGACTTCTTAGGTAACGGCTGGTCTTTCCCATTCCGTATTAGCCCTAGCGGTGGGATCGCCTTATCGCGCCAGTCAATAGACATCGATGAGGCGATACGAATAATACTAGGCACAGCCAAGGGCGAGCGTCATATGCGCCCGCAGTTTGGCTGTGGAATCCACGACTTGATGTTCGCCCCGAACGATGCGACTACGGCCGGACTCGTGGAAACATATGTCCGCGACGCGATAGGCTGGTGGGAGCCTCGGGTTGAAGTCCTCAAGGTCGTGGTTCACAATGATGCTGAGGAACGAAATAAGATGCTCATCAATGTTTATTACCGCATCGTGGCAACAAACGATGAGCGCAACCTCGTCTATCCATTCTACCTCATACGACCCGAATAGTAGACTTCGAGCCGCCCGCCCGCCAGTAAATATACGGCCTCAAATAATCACAGAATGAATACGGAGAAATAACATGGTATTGCCCGTTCCCAAGCTCGATGACCGGACCTTTCAGGAACTGGTCAACGAAACGAAGAAACTCATCCCGCGTTACTGCCCCGAATGGACCGACCATAATGTGTCTGATCCGGGGGTAACGCTCATAGAGTTGTTCGCCTATATGGTCGATCTGCTCCTATATCGCATAAACCGCGTTCCAGAGCGCAACTATATCAAATGGCTGGAAATGCTCGGTATTCGGCTCGAGCCGCCGAAGCCCTCCAGGAGTGACATCACATTCTACCTGACGGGGCCGCAGCCCGATACGGTAACTATACCCTCAGGCACAGAGGTAGCCACCCTTCGCACCGATTCGCAGAACTCGGTTACCTTCTCGACCGATTACGACCTGACTATTTACGTCCCGACTCTTTTCCAGCTTCTTATCACAAGAGGCGGAGACCAGGTACATGACTACATGCCAGCGCTTCGCAATCCGAGCCTGAATGTTGGCATATTCCAGGACCCGCCGCAGCCCAATGATGCACTCTATTTTGGCTACCATGAGGAGCTTCGAGGTCACATACTCAGGTTTGAATTGGACAGCCAGATCGAAGGCATAGGCGTCGACCCGAAAGACCCTCCCCTGGCATGGGAGTACTGGGACGGCGCACTCCAGGAATGGCGGCAGATGCCCATGGAAGTGGACACCACCGGGGGGCTGAACCGCTCGGGCGAAGTCATACTACACGTACCATTCTCAGCATCGTCCCGTGATGTTGATGGACGAGTAGCCTTCTGGCTGCGGTGCCGAGCGACTTCCCCGAAACCCAAGCAGCCTGCTTATTCCGCCGCGCCACGTGTTACGCGGGTAGAGACCGAGTCGTTGGGAGGTATCGTTCCGACGAGCCAGTTAGAAGGGATCATCAATGAAGTTCTGGGAAGGTCAAGTGGCGAACCAAGCCAGGAGTGGCATATGAGTTACCCACCTGTACTCGCCAGGCGTCCGGGTGAAGTACTTGAAATCGAACAGGACGACGGGAGTTTCATGGCCTGGACCGAGGTACAAGACTTTGGTGGCTCACAACCGGATGACAACCACTATACACTCGATAGTCTGACCGGCCAGGTGCGGCTTGGCCCGGTGTTGCGAGACGCTGGAGGCCGAGAAATCCACTACGGCAATACCCCTCCCCCCGGACGCATTGTAAGGTTCACCCAGTACCACACCGGCGGCGGAATAAAGGGCAATGTCGGCAAAAACAGTATTACTGTGCTCAAGTCATCGATACCTTATGTGGCAGCCGTCACGAACGCAACACCGGCCATCGGTGGAGAGGACGCCGAGACGCTCCAGATGGCAATGATGCGTGGGCCGCAGTTACTACGGGCGCGGTCGCGCGCTGTGACCACCGATGACTTCACTTACCTTGCGATGCAGGCGACACCTGAGGTTTCTCGTGCTCGCTGTGTGCCCCCCACACCGGAAGACATCGCGGCGGGGCGCAGCACAGTTCGTCTGCTGCTTGTCCCGGAGAGCGCCCATGTTGAAACGCCAATTCCACCACACGAGTTGCGGCTTGGAGATCGTGCTCGTGCCGATGTAATGTCTTATATTGACGAGCGCAGACTCCTGACTTATACGGTCCAACTAGAGACACCGGATTATCGCTTCGTGTCTGTGGCTGTGGACGTACGCGCCCGTAAGAGATCGAATAAAGACCAGCTTCAGGCTGACATCCAGAAGCAGCTTTATCGCCTCATAAACCCTGTAAATGGCGGCCCGGAAGGCGATGGCTGGCCGTGGGAACGAAGCCTGTTCCACTCGGAAGTTAGTGCTCTGGTACAGGGGGTCGACGGTGTCGAATACGTAGAATCGCTCAAGTTCTTTGTTGTGGACGTGGCGACCGGGACTCGCTCGGCTGTGGAGGGCACAATAACCTGCCTCAATAACGGCTTGCTTGCCTCATATAATCACGCGGTGAGTGTAAAATGAGCAGCCCCCTGACAGCCCTCGCACAGAGCGAGCCTCTCCTACCTGACCGTAGATATTCGACGAACGGCAACGGGCATTATGACCTGCCGCCGGGCGATGAGCCTGCGCCCTCGTCCTACCTCGATTTGCTGCCAGCAATCTACTCGGCGGACCCGTTCGTGGGGAGGTTCTTGCGGATCTTCGAAGATGTGCTCACCCCTATCTCCGTGATGGTTGATGATCAGCCTTACTATTTCGACCCTATTACGACTCCTGTAGAGATTCTCGAATACATGTCTTACTGGGTAGACATGGACGACGAGGGGAATGATTGGACGCTCCCGAAGCGCCGTGCCTTGATTGCGGCGGCCGCGGCGCTTTATCGAATGCGCGGGACGAGGGCTGGACTAAAGAAGCATCTTGGTATATACTTGGGCACGCCACCTTTAATCATCGAGCGTTCAAATGGTTTCAGGTTGGAGTCAGACGCGCGTCTGGGCCTCAATACGTCAATCGGAGAGAACCGAGCGCGAACATTCACTGTTACAATAGCAGTAAAGAACCCCGATGAAATAGATATGGACACAGTCCGGTCTATCATCGAGGCCGATAAGCCCGTTGAGACGGGCTACATCCTCAGGCTTGTAGACCTGTAGGGCATCAACGCGTGGCGAGCGGCCATATAGGAGGACACGTACAACATGGATAATGCGGTGCCTCGCATACAGCTCAAAAGGGTAAATCCCTTTATGGGGCTGATGATCGACGCGCAGACCTGGCTTGACTCGCACGACTACCACAGGTTCGCTGAGCAGGCCCACGGCCTTGCGCTTCACGGCTGGGGGATCGTCTCCGGGTTGGAAGTGGATGCCAACGATCCCGCCGACCGTTCTGTCTGGATCAGGCCTGGCGTAGCGATTGATTCCGAAGGTCGACTCATAATCGTCGCCCAGCCGTTTCGATACCAGATCACGACGCAGGAAAAGGGCTTACACTATCTCATTCTCATGTTCCGGGAGATACCCAGCGATCCTATGCTCTCAATAGAGGATGGGCTGGAGAAGCCAAGCCGGTTACTCGAGGCTTATGCTATTTACGAGCGCGACAAACTGCCCGACCAGGCATATGTAGAGCTTGCCCGCGTTGTGCTTACCGACACAAAGAAACCGATCAAAGAAGCATCGGACCCAGTGTCGCCGAAGGGTGACGAAATCGACAATCGTTACAGGGAACAGGCCGCGATCCGGCCCGGTCCACGCACGACAGTTGGAGTGTGGAAAGGAGATGAGGCAGCAAGTACAATCGCACACCATATCGCTGGGCCGACGCGACTTCTCTCCGCTCTTAGTAGTGGCCTGGACTGGCGGTTACGGCGGCGTGACCAGCCACAGGCCCCTGACGATCCGCTTGACGTTGATCTGCTCTTTATGCCCGTTACCGCCCAGACTACGCTGAGTGATAGTGAAAAGAAGCAGCTAGCCGCCCTTTTAGATGGTGGCGGCGTGCTCGTGGTTGAAGCCTGTGCCTCAAAAAGCGGAGGTGACGCAGCGAAAGCAATGGCTAGCATCGCGCAGGCCACCAAGAGACAGCCGAAGCCCGTTGGAAGAGACCATCCTCTCCTCAGTGCGCGCCACATATTCGCGGCACCGCCGCCTGGCGCTGTCACGGGACAACTGCTGGAGGCAGATGGGCTTATTGTCAGCACGGCGGATTACGCCTGCGGCTGGAACGGCGGTCTCCCTGACAAGGCGCTTGACCGAGCAGCAATACGCGCATCAGTCGAGTTCGCTGAAAATATGCTGGCATACGCTCTGATACGTCGGGGGAGCGCCGTTCGCGCTCTCAGAAGCGAAAGGAAGGGCAAATAAATGGTGGCTCGAAGCCGTGTAGGGTTAGAAGCAAGCACGAATGAGATCAACCTGGCCGCGGGCGAAGGGGCGACGATTCAACTGACTGTGACCAACGGTGGTTACGTAGTTGATGCATTTGACCTGACCGTTCGTGGTATAAACCCAACCTGGTACACAATTGTACCCGAGAGACTCTCGCTGTTCCCTCATGCGAGCGGCACCGCAACCTTGCAAGTCAAGCCACCTGTTGAGCAGGCCAATGTGCTGGCCGGTGACTACGCTTTTGAGGCCGTCGCAACTTCACGCGACACGCCGGGTGATACAGGAGTTGTTCCGCTCAGGCTCTGGTTAGCCGCGACCGGCGATCTATCTATAGATTTAGAGCCACAGCGCATCGTGGCACGCAAAGGCACGTTTCGGCTCAAGCTAACTAACGACGGGAACCGGGAGCGCCAGGTCGTGCTTCGCCCAAGTGACGCTGAGAGTAAGCTGCTTTTCTCATTCGGGAAAGCGGAGTCTACGCTGCTGGCTGACATCGCGGCGCAACGGAAAAGCGATCTGACGGGTGAGCCTACGGGGTTGCAGTCGACGGTTTCTACCGGGCGCAGTGTGGGCGAGGTTCAACTGCGCTCCTCAGATGTGGAGACACATTGGATGCCGCCGGGCACAGAGGCTCCTCAGGGCGCGCTCGAGCTGACCCTACCCGCCGGTTCACGTGTCGATGTTCCCCTCACCGTTGCGGCGAAGGATCGTATCTGGCTCGGCGCACAGGACGTGCCGCTGAAATTTGATGTCGTTGCGACGCCGCCTGGGGTCGAGTGGGAAGAAAAAGAAGCCCGGCGCGTAGTAGGTGAGCTGGTATACCGCCCTGCGCTTGCAGCCTGGGCTGGATTGCCCCTCATTCTGCGTAGGGTGCTCCTGTTTGCATTACCTGTGCTACTTATGGCGCTGATTCTGTACCAGGTATCAAAAGGGCAAGATGACGCTCGAGCCCGACAGAACAACGCTAACGCCACACAAACTGCGGCAGCTGCGGCCATTCTGACGCAACAGGCCGGGGGGAGCGCCGCTCTGACAGCAGCCGCACAGTCAGCTAATGCGACAGCTCTGGCGGGTGGAGGCAAGAACAGTGCTACTCAAACTGCGGAAGCGCTGGCAGGGGGACCGGGAAGCGCGACACAGACGGCATTAGCCCTTACAGGGCCTTTGCGTATTATCAGATTCGATTGGGCATCGCCCGTAGACGAGAATGGGATCATTACGGTTACCTGGGAAGTAACGAGCGCGCTTACCACGACATTGAATACTACCCCTGTGGCACTGTCTGGCAGCCAACTCTTAGATACCAAGGTGAGTCAGTCGTTGACACTGGCTGCAACAAACGGCAAAGATGTCGTCAGTCAGAGTAAGGGTGTTCTCCTAATGCAGGCGCCAAGCATAAGTAGTTTTGTCGCCGAGCCTGCGGAGACCTGTCCCGGCTGTGAAATTACCCTTAGTTGGACGACCACGGGTGCCGACAAGATTGCAGTTGACGGTACGCCTGTAGTTGGATCGACGGGTAGTACCAAAGTGCGCCCCGGCGAAACCACTGAATACCTGCTCTCTGTTGAGAATGCAATTGGAAGACTGGAGCGCGTCATAAATGTCACCGTATCACAGGGTCTGCCAACGCCGACCCCTATAAGTCCCTAAAGCCGCGACAACCCATGACGATGATGCAAAACGCTAACCAACGAGACTATTTCGGGCAATGCACCCCCCGTTTACGGAGAGGGTGCATCGGCTTGAATAACTTAGGGTCGCTACAACCATCGAACTCCCCATTTCCCCCTCCTTTACACTCTGGGAGTATCACAATCGACTTACCAAGCTCTCGGGGGCGTAGCCGTAAGGAGGAGACATGGCAGGACGTATAGAGATCAAACTAGACAAGCCGAGCGTAGCTATAGCGCCCGGTGAAGAGGCTACCGTTGTACTTAGCGTTACGAACAGAGCCGAGGTCGTCGACTCGTTTGCGCTCACTGTTGAAGGGGAGGGTCTTTCCCCGGCGTGGTACACGCTTGAACAGTCCGAGGTGCGCCTCTTCCCGCACGATACTGTCAGGGTTCTGCTATCCATACGCGCTCCACAGGGAACAGCAGCCGGTATGCGGGTCCTCCAGCTCAAAGGGTCATCCAAGGACAATCCCGGCGAGGTAGAAGTTGCGGTCATCCCGATTACTGTAGCGGCTAGCGGTGCGGCTGGAATGGCTCTCGGCCTTGTTCCAAAGCGTATATCGGGGCGCAAGGGCCTGTACGCTATTACGCTCACAAACCCGGCGAACATTGCAGTGCCAATCGTCCTGCGCGCAACCGATCCCGAAGAAGCCCTGGAGTATGTGCTCGGCACGCCGCAGACGCAGCCGGAAGGTGAGCCGCCTCTCGAATCGAAGCCGTATGAGCCGCTTAAGATGGAGAAGATAGAAGCAAGAGGTGACGGCTCACTGCAGTTTGATATGGAGTTGCCCGCATCCAGTTCTTTGATCGTGCCCCTGATGGTCAAACCCCGACGTGCAGTGTGGACCGGCCAGGAACACCCATTCCCGTTTCAGGTAGGAAGCAACCCCCCAGGTGTCGAGTGGGAGCCTGCTGAGGCACGACGCGCCGACGGAGAGCTTGTATACCGACCTTTGCTCGCTGCCTGGGCATTCATGCCGGTCGTGCTCCGCCGGGCGCTTATGTTCGGCATTCCTTTGCTGCTTCTCGCCCTTATTCTCTTTCAAGTATCGCGCAATCAGGCCGAGAGTCGAGAGCGCCTGAACGCGGCCAGGGCTACCCAGACCGCGCTCGCGAACCAGTTGACGGGCCAACAGGCCTCGTTACAGGCGACACTGACGGCGGCCTCCAACGGAATCTCAGTCGCCCAGACTGCGGCCGCTGGGGGGAATAGCGTAACGCAGACTGCGGCGGCAGCGAATATTAGCGGCACACAGACAGCCGTTGCACAAATTATTAATAACGCCAACTCGGGAGGGCCGGGAACTAATGGAGGCTTTGTTAATGGCTCGTCCTTAATTCGGAAGTTTGTCTTGGCGGTCCCAGGTGCAAATGGCGGCACTTCTACGGGAACCGGAGGAACGGGTGGAACGGCAGGTTCAGCAACGAATGGGTCCGTTAACTCCGGTTTGACCCCGAACCTCGAATGGGAAGTTACAGCGGCTGACAGCATACGCCTGTTGCAAAATAGCGTGCCGTTCGCTCTCGGGGGTCTGGATACAGCCAGTCAGATAGACTACCAGTTGGTGGCAACTAATACGACCCAGGTTTCCACGAGCACGTTAAGTGTGCTCCTCATTCGACCGCCCGCAATTGCAGCGCTCGATGCTAGTGGGGTAACAATAAATGGCGGACAAAGCACAACAATTTCGTGGCAGGTAAAGGGCGCGCGCTCCGCAACTCTGGACGGTGCTCAAGTAGACCTCGGGGCAGGGGGCAATGGGCGAGAAGACCTCGCACCGACGACGACGCACCGCTACATTTTCTGTGCAACCAATCAGGCGGGCACGATCTGTCGATCAATAAAAGTCACTGTGGTAGGCGCGAATACACCTGTACCGCCTACATCGACGCAGAGACCGACCGCGCCCCCGAATACGTCGACAGCTACTCCAACAGCAATCGCAACAGCCTGCGGCACCGATTACACTATTACACAATCAACCGAGGCTACAATTGTTCCGGGTACTGTTGACGTCGGAAATAAATGCAATGATTGTGTTACTACGATCCAGTTGCCGTTCCAGTTCCGCCTTTATGATAAATCGTTCACGAGCGCCATCGTTGGCTCGAACGGCACTATGGGCTTTATCTCCAACTCCAATCCGATAACCAATACTTGTATATCCGATTCGGACTTTGCCTACACCATTTTGCCCCATTGGGATGACCTGACGACAGCCGGTACCGGCCTGGGCATTTTTACATCGGTCACAGGTGAGGCACCGGATCGCATTTTCAACATCGAATGGCGTGCAGCTTTCCCCACGGGAGGCTCTACCAACTTTGAGGTCCGCCTCTTCGAAAACTCCCCACTCCAGCAGTTCGACATTATTTACGGGAAGGTGGACAAGAACGGGGAGAGCGCCAGCATCGGTGTCCAAAAAGGCCAGGGTGCCAGCCTGACCCAGTACCAGTGCAATACCACCGACATTGAGGAAGGGTTGAGGCACAGTTATACCCTCCAATGTGGGCCGCCGCGTACTCCCGATTCCGGTGGAGGCCGGTCAGTACCGAAGCCGGTGACATGCTTCCCCTCGACTGTAGACATACGCATGCAGGGTAATGCTTTCCAGCCCCGCAACGTTGTAGTCAGTTCAGGCTCCATTGTCCGCTGGACTAACTTCGATGCGGCGACGCACACCACTACCGGACCTGGGGGTCGCTGGAATAGTGGCAATATGGTGCGTAACCAGACATTTGAAGTGCAGTTCAACACCGTCGGCACCTTCAATTATGGTTCGGCGACAGATACGGGAATGACGGGCACTATAACAGTTGTGCCTGCTTGCACGCCCACGCCGACAATTACTCAAACTCCGACGCAGACACCAATTAACTTGCCGCCGTTCATTCAAGGCGGCTGCCAGTCGGGGCTTGTGAACGTGAACATGCAGAACGGCTCTTTCCAGCCGGGAACGATCCTGATCAACGCGGGTTCCACTGTGCGGTGGACCAACCTGGATAGGATCGATCACACAACGACCAGCACATCGGGCCGCTGGAATAGCCGCACTATATCACAGGGTAGGTTCTACGAGTTTATCTTTACCACACCAGGTACGTATACCTATACATCTGAGGGCAATGGTGACGAGGGTATGGTAGGCCTCGTGATCGTTGTCGCTTCATGCACTCCGACACCCACATTGACGGGCACATCTACGTCAACTGCCACCGTCACAGTTACAACAACGGCTTCACCAAGTAGTACATCAACTGCTACATCGACTCCGGACGACCCGCCCACCCGACGCACTGGCAACACCGCGACGCCCAGTTGCGCCGATTATGTCATCGTTCCGTCTACTGGGGCGATTGTGGCAGGTTCGACCTCGCTGGGTAACAATTGTGACAACTGCGTCAGCAATCTGTCTATTCCATTCCCGGTCAAGGTCTATGACCGTACCTTCACATCGGCGAAGGTCAGCTCAAATGGTGACATTCAATTCAGCAGCAGCAGCCCTGAAGGCAACAACACCTGCCTGCCATTCTCAGGCTTCAATTACGCGATACTGCCTCATTGGGACGATTTGAGCACAAACTGTTCCGGATGCGGCATCTTCACTT
>JBBRVL010000016.1:0-20056 GCA_038246925.1 Chloroflexia bacterium | reverse complement strand
TGTTTATCAGCGAGGCCAGCCCGTCCAATATTCCCAGGGGCAAATCGCCCGTGGCGTTGCATATCGCTTCGGCAGCCGAGAGGGTGCAGCCGCCCACGAATACCCCCAGCCGAGCAAACAGGGTCTGCTCTCCCTCATCCAGGAGGTTATAGCTCCAGTCAATAGTCCCTCGTAGGGTTTGCTGCCTGGGCGGGAGGTTTCGCGCACTTCCCGACAACAGCTTGAGGCGACTATCGAGGCGTGCCAGTATCTCCTGTGGTGAGAGCAGGTTGATGCGGCTGGCAGCTAACTCGATAGCCAGGGGTAGGCCTTCGAGCCGGGTGCAGATGGCAGTCACCGCTTCGGCGTTGTCGTCCGTGAGAGCGAACTCCCGCTTTACGGCCTGTGCCCTCTGCACGTACAGCGCTATGGCGGGGTAATTCGCCAGGGTCTGGGCATCACTCGTTTCTGCCGGGTCGGGCAAGGCGAGTGGTGGTACCGGAAACTGTTGCTCTCCCTGAACGTGTAGCACCTCACGACTGGTCACCAGCGCCTTCAGATGCGGGTAGCAGTTCAACAGGTTCACCACGAAGGGTGCAGCTTCGACCACCTGTTCGAAGTTGTCGAGCACCAGCAGTAGTTGCTTCTCCTGGAGGAATTGCGTCAGGTTCTCGACTAATGGACGGCTCCCGGCCTCTTTGACGTCGAGGGTTTGAGCGATGGCGGAGGACACCAGATCAGGATCGCTGATGGAAGCAAGGGCGACGAAGAACACACCATCTTCAAAGTGGTCAAGCAACTCTATCCCCACTTGTAGGCTCAGACGGGTCTTGCCGATGCCCGGTGGGCCGGTGAGGGTAAATAGGCGCTTGCCCTCCACGAGCAGAAGCTTTCGCAACCTCTCTAACTCTTGTTCGCGTCCGATCAGCGTGGTGAGTGGGGCAGCCAGGTTGGTGGGGTGGGCCTGTACGGTATGCAACGTCTGCCATAGCTCACGCTCGATTGCGTTACTATTCAGCCGGCCCCTGGCAAATTGGACAAAAGCAGGACGCTCAGAGGCAACAATGTCGAGAGTTTCAGCGAGAAGGTCAGCTATCTGCGGGGACGAGGCGCGCTCACCCGCCTCGATCTTTCGGACCATCGCGCTTGAGCAGGCTATGCGCTCGGCTAGCTCTTCCTGTGTGAGCCGAAGGGCCTTACGTCGCTGCTTAAGCCACAGCCCAAACGATGTTCTTTCATCCATCCATGCCTCCTGAGCAGCCGGGCAGGCGACGCGAGGATAAGGGTTGTTTGCCGTGAATTTGCAGTTAAGTTGTAACGGTGATTGTAACGCCCATTATACCCTAATTGCCTATATGATATGAACAGGTTTCGCTTACGCAGATGTCATCGTCGCATTGTGGGGCCTACCGACATTGGTACTTATTTAGGAGGAAGAAGATGAAAGGTCTAAAGAATTTTACCCTAATCGTATGCGCTATGGTGACGGGGTTGCTAGGTTTGAGCGCAGCCGGTATGGTCAGCGCCCACGGCGGCGATACCAGCCTTGTCCACGCCTGCGTAAAGGGCAACGGCCAAATCCGTATCAACGCGGCTAATGAGCCGTGCGGGAACAACGAGACTCCGTTAGATTGGAACATTCAGGGTGCGACAGGCGCAGTTGGTCCACAAGGAATACAGGGTACTGCCGGAGCGACTGGCCCTATTGGCGCTACCGGCCCACAGGGCACAACTGGCGCTACTGGCGCTATTGGCACTACCGGCCCACAAGGTAATACTGGAGCTATTGGCACTACCGGCCCACAAGGTAATACTGGAGCTATAGGTCCGATCGGCCCGCTTGGAGCAGCTGGTGCCATTGGTCCGCAGGGCAATACTGGCCCCATAGGTCCGGCAGGTTCTATAGGTCCGGCTGGCGATACGGGTTCCACCGGAGCGACCGGAGCGGCGGGAGCCCAGGGTCCGGCAGGTTCTATTGGTCCGATCGGCCCTGCTGGCCCCACTGGTCCACAGGGTCCGGCCGGTAGTGGAAGCAGCTTCGTCAGTAATCTGGTGGGTGCTCAATTACAAAGTGCTGACCTGCGCTATCGCAATCTTGCAGGTCTAGACCTGCACACTGCCGACCTGAGTGGTGCCAACCTGACCAATGCCAACCTGACCAATGCCAACCTGACCAATGCCCGCCTGTATGAGACCAACCTGACCAGTGCCACCCTGACCAGTGCCAACCTGTACAGTGCCTTCCTGAGAAATGCCAACCTGACCAGTGCCAACCTGACCAGTGCCAACCTGACCAGTGCCAACCTGACCAGTGCTAACCTGAACTATGCCAACCTGACCAATGCCAACCTGACCAATGCCAACCTGACCAATGCCCCCCTGTTCGGTGCCACTATGACCGGTGCCATTATGACCGGTGTCTTCTACTTCAACACCACCTGTCCCGATGGAACTAACTCCGACGACAATGGCGGCACTTGCAGCGGCCACGGTGCGCCATAAGGTCCAAAAGGAAAGCCGGAAAGCGCCAACCTAAGCAAGAGCTTGCTAAAGTGGAGCAACATGAACACGACACAGTACCAAGACCGAGACCGCTCACAGCTCTTTCTGGTGCGGCTGTGGGCGGGGCAGGGCAGCGAAGAAAGCAGTCATAGCGCCAGCCCTAGCCCTAACGCCGAGATTGAATGGCACGGCAGGGTGCAGCACATCGTGAGCGGTGAAGCGCACAGCTTCCACGATTGGCCTGCACTGGTGGACCTTCTGTTGACGATGTTGCCCTCGGTTGGAGGCGAGCAACCTGAAGGTTCGGACAGATGAGGAGGTGATACGAACGGGAAGATGACCGTAAAGATGGCTGTTGATGGAGGTAGAAGTACCTCTAAATTGGAAGAAACGAATTCTTGTAAGGAGATGAAGATTATGAAACGATTAACCCTATGGTGTATGGTAGCAGCGATGGCGCTCCTGTCGGCCAATAGTCTGGCGTTTGCACAGACACCACCCCTCAGGCCGGTGGTAACATACCAGGCCAAGCTCGCTGTTTCGGGCATGGCGACCGAGTTCGAGTTAGTCCACCTGGTGCAGGACTTTGCGCCGGGCACCTCCACAGCCGTCCACACGCACGGCGGGCAGGGCCTGGCTCTCGTGCTGGATGGCGAACTTACCCAGCGCATCCCCGGCCAGCCGGACAAAGTCCACAAGGCGGGAAGTAGCTTCCTCGAGACGCCCGGCGAGTTCTTTGCGGTGGCTAACGCCAGCAGCGCACCCGCCAAGCTGTCTGTGCTCTTCTTGCTGCCAAAGGGCGCAACGCTCACAACCGCCCAGCCGCCCGAGCCTAACGTAACACCAGGACCCGGCCCGAAGGTCACTTACAACGTAAGGCTCGCCAGCCCCGCGATACCTGGTGAGTTCGAGTTGACACATCTGATCCAGGACTTCGCCCCCGGCGCATCAACGCCCGTGCATACCCATGGTGGGCTAGGGCTTGCCCTGGTGCTGGACGGCGAGTTGACCCAGCGCATGGAAGGCCAGCCGGACAAGGTATACAAGCCTGGTGATATGTTCACAGAAACGCCGGAGGTCTACTTTGCAGTAGCCAACGCCAGCAGCGCACCCGCACGCCTCTCAGTAGGGTTCCTGTTGCCGAAAGGGGCCACGCTCACTACAGTGCAGCAGGCCGCAACAGCCACTGTCGTTCCTCAGCCAACACTCGCACCCACCGTAGCCCCCGAGCCACCCACGCCTGTCGTAGCGGAAACACCAGCGCCAGTGGTGCAGCCTGTAGGTATGCCCAGCACCGGCTCAGGTGGTATGAGTGTGTTACTGTCATTAGCTATGATTGCGCTCCTCTGCCTGGTGATTGGCGGTTCCAGCCGATTGCGGCACGTTAGGGAACATTAGAGCTTAGCTGTTTTATCAAGAAAGAGGGGTGGTGCTACAAGGCCACTCCTCTTTTGGTACTCCCCAGGCATTATGCGAAATACGGCCTGTTGAAGAAGGTGCTCTATTGTGGAAGTTGTGTTACAACACAGATTCTCATTTTACACCTAGCAATTGACCGAGTTATGGGGCTTGGCACTGGACAACTCCTTGGGCTGAGGTATATAAGATAGAGTAATTACTTCAGTTACCCGGATAGGCGAGGGCTAAACACAGGGTTCACATCGAGAGGTTAGCCATGTCTCAACCAGTTGATGCCATTCCCACGGAGCAATCTGAACAGCCCTCACCTGCCACACCTAACAATCTACCCTTACAGCCTACCCCACTAATCGGACGCAAGCAGGAGGCGGAGAGGGTATGTCGGTCCCTGCTCAGCCCCGACGTGCGCTTATTCACCCTCACCGGGCCACCGGGCGTCGGCAAGACCCGTCTCAGCCTGCACGTGGCCTCTTCTCTCCTCAGCAGCTTCCCCGACGGCGTCTTCTTCGTCAACCTCGCGCCCATATCTGACCCCGGCCTTGTCGCTTCCGAAATCGCCCGTAACCTGGATGTGCGGGAGGCAGGAGGCCAATCCTCGCTGGAGAGCCTCAAAGCCTACTTGCGCGATAAGAGGATGCTGCTTGTGCTCGACAACTTCGAGCAGGTGATAGAGGCAGCACCAATAGTAGCGGAGCTTGCGCAGGCCTCCCCTGGCGTCAAACTCCTGGTGACTAGCCGCATGAGGCTGCAACTACGTGGAGAGCATGAGTTCCCCGTGCCACCCCTTCAGCTGCCCGAACAGAGAGACTTTGCAGATGTTGAAGCTCTCTCTCATTATGAGGCAGTAATCCTCTTCACTCAACGCGCCCGCGCAACGCAACCTAATTTCAACTTGACAGACGGCAATGCATCTGCCGTCGCTCGAATCTGCATTCAGTTGGACGGGTTGCCGTTAGCTATAGAGTTGGCAGCCGCCCGCGTCAAGCTCCTGCCGGCCCAGGCAATCCTGTTGCGCCTGGCACGCCCTCTATCTCTCTTGACAGGTGGGGCGCAAGACCTGCCCGCTCGCCAGCAGACGCTGCGCAACGCTATCGAATGGAGCCACGACCTGCTGAGCGATGAGGAGAAGGTTCTCTACCGCAGGCTGAGCGTCTTTGTGGGCGGGTGGACACTGGAAGCTGCAGAGGCGGTATGCATAGGGTTCCATTTAGGGAATGAACCAGGCGACCAGAGGCCCGCCACCCTCGAAGGGCTGGCTCGGCTCCTGGACAAGAGCCTGGTGAGGCGTGTGCTGGCCCCTGGCCAAGAACCGGATGCCGATGGCGAGCCTCGCTTTGCAATGCTGGAAACGATACTCGAGTATGCAGGTGAGAAGTTAGCGGAGAGTGGGGAGCAGGAAGCGGTAAAACGCCGACATACCCTCTTTTTTCTGCGATTAGCAGTAGAAGCGGACATAAAGAAATGGGGGCCAGAGGATGTAACCTGGCTGGCCCGCCTGGACGAAGAACATGACAACATGCGGGCAGCGTTACAATGGAGCCAAGGCATGGGGGGCGATGCGGAGATCGAATTGCGTCTAGTAGTGGCATTGGGGCGTTTTTGGGAGATTCGCGGCTACCTTTCCGAAGGGCGCGAGAGAATAGCATCTGTGCTGTCAAGGCCTGAGACAAAGGAGAAGAAACTGAAGCCTCTGCGGGCGTGGGCGCTTGTGCAGACAGGTGGACTCGCCTTTTGGCAGTCCGATTACCCTGCTGCTCGCTCTGCATGGGAGGAGGCGCTAGTTATATTCCAGGAGCTTGGAGACAGGGCGGGTGTGGCTCGCACCCTTACTGACCTCGGCGATATAGCCAGGGAAGAAGGTGATTATGATATGTCTGTCCTACTCCAAAAGCGGGCCCTTGCCGTCAATAGAGAGTTAGGAGATATACATGGAACGGCAGTATCGCTGGTCCTGCTGGGATGGGCAGAAATGCGCCCTGGCTACTTCTCCCAGGCAACTACACATATGCAAGAGGCCCTGGCTCTGGCTCGACAAATAGAAAGCCCGAATCGTATTGCGCTGGCGCTCTCTGGCCTCGGAGAAACAATGGTGCGGCAGGGCATGCAGGATCAAGCTATTACTGTGCTGGATGAGAGCCTGACGATCCGCCGCCGCACTGGGTACAGGTGGGGCATCGCAGCCACGCTGGGAACCCTCGGCTGGGCAGCGTTGCGACAGGGCGACTATGAACGAGCAACAGAGCTGCTCATGGAGAGCATCGCGATAAGAAAAGAGCTAGGCGACAAGGGAGGCGTGGCGTGGTGTCTGGAGAAGTTCGCTGAGGCAGAAACTGCGGAAGGCCACCCCGTGCGCGCCGCCCACCTTCTGGGCGCAGCTGGAGCCTTGCGACAAAGTATTGGCACGGCCGTGGACATCGCCGACCAACCCGAGTACGAACACACTATAACTGCCGTTCGCACTCAACTGGGTCATGCGTTTACCAAAGCATGGGAGGAGGGGCAGGCAATGACGTTTGCAGAAGCCATCACCTATGCTCAGTCCTCTCCTCCCGTTGAGAAGAAGCCTACCGGCACCTCTCTCTCAGACGCCGCCAAATTGCACCCTGGAGGGCTTACAAGCCGAGAGTGCGAGATAGCGGCCCTCATAGCCCAAAGCCGATCTAATGCCGAAATAGCCGAGGCGCTGGTCATTACCAAGCGAACTGTGGAGACCCACATCGGCAATATCCTCTCTAAGCTAGGCTTTACTTCACGCGGGCAGATTGCAGCCTGGGCGCTCAAGAGGGACCTCGTGCCCGATAGCTAGGCAAATCTTTCCTCATTCGGTTGGGTGCATCAGGTTAACCGGGCGCTCGCCTCCCAGATTAGCTGCGCACGGACGGTATACCCCTATCTACCGCCCCTGAATCTACGTGTGCCCTACGTGTGGACTTACGTGCAAACCCCGATGGCAGGTTGCGTTTCTTTGAGTAGAGTAAAAGCGTGAGGACCACATGGCTCACGTAGACACCTATAGGAGGAACCACAATGCCGATTTACATGGACGTTCACAATTTGCCGGGAGTTGTCACCAAGGACGTAGCAGGCGCACATATGAAGGACCTTCAGGAGCAAGAGAAGTACGGAGTAAAGTACCTGCGCTACTGGGTCAACGAGAGCGAAGGCAAGGTATTCTGCCTGGTTGATGCTCCCAACGCGGAGGCGGCCAACACTGTGCATCGAGAAGCGCACGGCCTGGTCGCGGACGAGATTTTCGAGGTAGAGGAAGGCTCATAGGCCCGGAGCCAAGTATTATCACCGCCAAGGGGAGGAATGACGATGAATCCGAGCAAGGGTCTTAAAGCTTATGCAATCCTCGCGCTGATGATTGTGGGGGCGCTGCTCGCCGCTTGCGGTGGAGAAGCGGCCACGGCACCGCCCGGCGCGAGCGGATCGGGTACTACACGAACGTTTGTCGGCAAGATCGCTGGCTCAGATGCCTTTGTCGGCCTGGCAACCGATGGGCAGGAGCTCACAGCATTCGTCTGCGACGGCACGCCCGACCACGAGGCGCAGCAATGGGGCTGGTTCAAGGGCACAGTGCAGAACGGAGCGTTTGACATAACCAATGACGCAGGCGCGCGGCTGACCGTCACAATAGCGGGTGACACGGCAAACGGCAGCGTCAAGTTCTCCGGTGGGCAAGATCTGAGCTTCAGCGCGGCAGCCGCGACCGGCCAGGCCGCCCTGCTGCGCGGCGAAACCACCACTGACGGCAAGCGCTACATCGCTGGTTGGATCGTGCAGAGCGACGGCCAGGTGCGCGGCGGCGCTATCCAGGATGGCACCTCGAACCGCACCATCAGAATCACAAACGTACGTGCCAACGCCAACGGGTTGGGGGGGACCGTGTTTCCCATCAGCTCGACGGGGACCGTGTTGACCAACAGCCCGATTAATATCATCGCGGTTCTGATCGGGCGGTCCTGATCGGACTGTAGGCGGTGAGACGAGTGCAAAGTGCAAAGTGCAATAAAGTGCAATAAAGTGCAATAAGGAGGCTAATAACGTGAAAATACCGAGAACTCTAACTGTAATATCCGCGCTGCTCGCCCCGCTGCTGGCGATTGGCGCAAGCGGAAGCGCAACTATGGCGGCAGCGCCCGGGCCAACCGTCCCATTCCAGGACAGCTACCCTATCACCGTGGAAGCAGGCGATTATGACCTGCTTTACCTGGTACTGGACTTCGCGCCCGGTGCGGGAATACCGCTCCACTTTCACGGCGGCCCGGCTGCTGTGGTGGGCATGGAGGGAGAATTGACGTTGCGCCCCCACGATGGCCCGGAGCGCAAGCTCAAGCCGACCGATGTTGTCAATGAGAAGGCAGGCGCACACCACGTAATGGTGAATACAAGTACCGCCAACGCCCGTATCTTAGCGACTATACTGTTGCCGAAGGGTGCAGAGGTCACAACCGTCGTGGACACGACAACCAAGATGCCCGGCCCAACTGTGCCGTTCCAGGGAAGCTATCCTATCACCGCAACTGCGGGCGAGTACGATCTGGTCAACTTAGTGCTCGACTTTGCGCCAGGCGCGGAAATACCCCTTCACTTCCATGGCGGCCCGGCGGTGGTGGTTGGGATGGACGGCCAACTGACGCTACGCCCGCAAGGAGCAGCCGAGAAGAAACTCAATCCGGGCGACGTGGTGAACGAGAAAGCGGGAGCGCAGCACCAGATGATTAACACTAGCAAGTCGAATGCCCGTATTCTGGCGGGTGTGCTCTTGCCTAAGGGTGCCGAACTTACCGCCTTGGTTGAACCGCAGGCTGTGGGTATGCCCAGCACGGGCGTGGCTGGCCTCCCGGCATTGGTCCTGCCTATGCTGATCCTGAGTGTGCTGTTCGTGGCACTCGGCGGCGGAGTCTACCGTCTTGGACGGCGGACGCGACGCGGCTGATGACCTGTGACGGTTTAGCATAAACAAAGGGAGAGTCGGCATCAACTCTCCCTTTGTTCTCGTTTCGGTTATAAGGTTTGAACCAGGGCTAGGCTCCGCCCCACGGTGGGTTCTTCGCTCCCAGGTTCGGAGTATTGGTATTTGCAATGGAGCCGCCGAGCTTGGCCACAAGCCCCGTCAGCGCGGCCTCTTGCGCCTTGAGGTCTTGCCTCATATCGTAGTTCTCGGTCTTACCGATCTCTTCACGCAGTTGGGGTATATACGAGCTGAGCGCATCCAGTACGGCTTCGATTTCCTTCTCGTCCAGGTTTACTTGCATCTTAACTGCTCTCCTTTGATAAGCGCGCGCATTTATACGATGCTTAACCAGCAAGAACCGCGCCTGCTAAATAATACCTAGCTCGCGCCCGACCTTCTCGAAAGTGGCGATGGCGGTGTCCATGTTCTCCCGCGTGTGTGCAGCCGTAATGATGGTGCGCACGCGGCTCCTGGCTTCAGGCACCGTCGGGTAGCCTATACCCTGCGCGAATACACCTTCCTCAAACAGGCGGTCGCTGAGCTTGTGGGCGCGCTCGCCGCTTCCCGCTATCACCGGTGTGATAGGCGTCTCGCTCTTGCCTATGTCGAAACCGAGCCGGGCCAGGGCACCCTTGAAGTAGCTCGTATTCTCCCATAACTTCTCAATAAGGTGCGGTTCGCTTTCCAGCACATCGATGGCTGCAATGCAGGTGGCGATAACGCTCGGCGGCAGCGCATTCGAGAAAAGGAGGGGACGTGCTTTGTGTATCAGGAAATCGCGAAGCGGCTGGATGCCGGCGATGTAGCCCCCCTGCGCGCCAATTGCTTTCGAGAAGGTGCCTATCTGGATATCGACCCGCCCGTTCAACCCGCAGTGGTCCACAGTACCTCGCCCGTTGCTTCCTAGCACACCGGAAGCATGAGCGTCGTCTACGTAGGTAGCAGCGCCGTACCGCTCTGCAAGTTCCACTATATCCTTCAAGGGCGCGATGTCGCCGTCCATACTGAACACGCCATCCGTGATGATGATCTTGGTACGCGCGTTTTGGGCGTCCTTCAGCTTGGCTTCTAGGTCGTTCATGTCGGCGTGCTTGTAAATATGGCGTGAAGCCTTCGACAGACGTATGCCGTCGATTATAGAAGCGTGGTTCAGCTCGTCCGAAATGATGGCATCGCCCTCTTCCATAAGCGACTGTATGATACCGACGTTAGAAGTAAATCCCGACTGGAAGGTGAGGGCTGCTTCTGTGTGCTTGAAGCGGGCGACTCTCACCTCAAGCTCTTCGTGCAGATCCATTGTACCGATGATGGTGCGCACCGCAGCCGTCCCGACGCCGTGGGTTTCGATGGCGCGTATTGCTGCCTGCCGCAGCTTGGGGTGGGTGGTCAGACCCAGATAATTGTTAGAAGAGAGGTTGATTACCTCCTTGCCGTCGATGTTGCACACCGCCTTCTCCTCGCCATGCACGACGCGGAGTTTGCGGAACATATGCTTCTGCTTGAGGTTGTCTATCTCACTTTCGAGGCGTGACCTTAGTGCTTCTTGCATTTCGATTTCTCCTTGCTTCCTGGAAGTTTCCAATTATTGCTCATTGTCAGGTTTTCCTATTAGGGGGTACTTGGACAACATGTCACCACAAGCTGAGATAAAAGCTGGAAGATAGGATTGATCTATGGTGAATTCAAAGCTATGCTTCTGTGTCAGATAGTCAGGAGTGATGTCAACTGACATTATGATATTACCAAGCTTGTCCGCTCGAAGTGTGACGGATAAGTCTGGTTCCATGCATCCGAGGTATGCTTCCCCAGGGAGCGCCTCATGCAAGCGTTCACACCCTTCGATCCACCTGACAAGGTCGGGTACACGCAGAAAAGGCCCACTTGCCCATACGTTTGCACCACGGGCACTGCAATATGCAGTTATTTGCAACCAATTTCCATCCCAGTAATCAGCTGCATTCGGGAATTGCCGCCCTTTTATCCAGATCTGCAATTCTCCCAATTGGAGGTCGGGTACGCCGAGATTTTCCGCAGATGACTTCATTTTGTGCTCGGCTTATCCTATTCTCTGCTAATTACTAAGTAGGCTTCCGGAAACATTAATATGTCCTTCACCGCCGGCAGCCGCTACTCATACAGGTCTTCACGCCGCCAGGTTCGCCCGTCCTTATCATCAGCTACCTGTTCAGGTTGTCCAGCAATCCGTTTGGTGATAAAGGCCTGGGTGTTGGCCCAGGCTCGTAGCCTCCGCTCGTGCTGGTCTAATTCCCTGGCGTGCCGGTTGATCGCCTCGCGAATAATCTGTGACTCTGACATACCTGTATCCCGCGCCATTTGTTTGAGTAAGGCATCTTGTTCGCGCTCGATGTATACCTGCTTGCGGATTTTAGTACCCATAACTTCCCCTTATATACAACACATTACACATCAACTATCATTATATACATCTATCCAGTAGTGGCAAACGGGCATCTCCTGGATGTCTGTTTTGTATTCACCCGCCAATATGCCGCCGTTGGCTTCTATTATCTTCCTGGAAGCAGTGTTGTTGCTATCGCACGTCAAGAGCACTTCCTTTAAGCCTATCTCTCTCGCTTTGGGAAGAGCAAGCTTCAGTATCTGCCTTCCGTAGCCTTTCCCGCGCTCCGAGGGGCGTATGTCATAGCCGATGTGCCCGCCAATCGGCAATTGATTTTCATTCAGCGCGTGCCTGACCGACACTCTTCCTATGTAAGTATTGCCCTCGACTAACCAGTAAATGCTGTCGGGAACCCTGCCTGGTAGCACTTTCGTAGGTTCCTCTTTATCGAGTAATTCCTGCACAAACGCGCCAAAATCAGCCGCAAGTACATCGTAATCGAGGTGCAAGAGACGGCCCTCGGCATGTGCCTCTTGAAGTGCCTGTAAGTAGCTCACACGGTATCCCTCCGTGGGTCTTATCAGGTGCGGCATATCTATTCTTTACCGGCCAAATAGCCTGTTCATCGGGTTGAAGCTGCGCGGGGCCTCGCCCGCGACATCGCCCGTCTGGCCGTTGACCAGGATATGATAGCTCTCGCTTCGGTAGGTGTATGTTGCCGTGTAGGCAGGCACGAGCAGCAGCTTGTAAGACATGATAGCGAGGTTGGAGCGGTCGACTGTCAGCG
Organism: Chloroflexia bacterium; assembly: GCA_038246925.1. Classification (GTDB taxonomy): domain Bacteria; phylum Chloroflexota; class Chloroflexia; order QHBQ01; family JADMIH01; genus JADMIH01. The sequence continues at coordinate 8,050 of JBBRVL010000016.1, read as the reverse complement.
AGGCGGAGGGCGCATCGTCAAACTGCCCGGTATTGAGTGCGATCTGCTTGTCTCCTTCATTCACAGCAGCATCACGTGCCCGGAGCGAGGCATCCGACATGGAAATCGAGTAGACTTCGGCGGGCCACTTCGCCAGTATTTCCTCCCGGTAAGGTTCAGCTTCGGAGGTCTTGTAGCGCAGTCTGGAAAGCATCTCATCGGGAAGCGACGTTGTGGCGGGCACCTGTATGTCATCCAAGATAACGCCTGTTGCCCCGGAAGAGTAGACCATGTTGTTCCCCTCGACACGCTTCGAGGCCATACCTGCCGCGCTTCTCGCCGCAATGTCAAAGTCACCCATGAATAAGCCTACAGCTATTCCTCCCAGATGTGCTGCATTATCCATACCGTCCAGGCTAACGCCACCTACGTCCATGTCGGCCTTGACAAAACCACTCCATCTTACCTCGCCGCTTATGTCGAAAGTCCAGAATGGCAGGTAAAGCGGCCTGGGAGTGTCTAGCGCCGCCAGATCAGGGAGGTCGTCCGGCACGCCTAGCCTGCGTTCCTGCTCGCCAAGCCAACTACGCGCTTGTATGGCTGCGGCTGTCGCGTCGAACGCAAAGGTGATTACGCCGTCCGGCTCACGCAGGTCGCTCATCTCATCCTCCGCCAGGCGAACTGCATATGCAGACCCACAATAAGGGCAAGCGGCGGAGGTGAGGGCGGGAGCGAACGTCAAGGTGGCACCGCAGCCCTGGCATTGGAGGACTCTGCTCTGAGGTAAAGACCACCTGTGCCCTGTTTCCGTATAGATGGCGGCTATCCAGTCCTGTTCGCTCACACCACCTGGAGCAGTGAAGAGGCCAGGGGCCGGTGTCTCCATTATCTGCCCCTGCTCGTCTAATTGAGCTCCGCAGAACTGGCAGCGCAACTGACCCATGTTCGGATCAAACGATGCAATTGCGCCGCATTTGGGGCATTTGAACCGGCGGGTGTCTTGGGTGGCGATCTGACTATCCTGGACTACCGGCGCGCCTGGTTCTACGGGGTTGGCCCGCATCTGCGCGGGGTTGAGGCGGCCCTCCATGATGGCCCTATCGCGCCTGGCGTCCGGGTGGCTGGGGTTGATTGCGAGCACGTTTTCCAGGCACTCCCGCTTCCGCTCCTGGTCTGTAGTAATACGCGATAGCCAGTACCACGCGATTGCCTGCTGGTCGAGGTCGGAGTCGGTGCGGAGTACCCATTCGAGGTAATATTCGGCTTCTTCGTAGTCGCGTTCGTTTCCAGACTTGGCCGCCGCAAGCCCGCGCTGCAATAATTCGTCTGCGTTACCTCTGGAAAATGACATGGGTGTTCTCTAGGGATCAGGGATTAGGGATTAGGGATCAGGGATCAGTCTACTTATGAACCTAATCCCTAATCTCTGATCCCTCACGTCTCCACGCTTCGTGCACCCTCTCCATCTGCTCAACGTGATCGGGGATGTGCCGTGCGTAGACATCGAGCCAATCGTCCATGCTCATGATGCCGTTCTCGGGGTGGTGGATCGTGTTTGACCAGGTGCTCTCGGGCAGGCTCTTTATCAGCTTATAGGTTGTGAGCCGCAGCCACTTGAATAGCTCAAGGGCATCCTCGGTGCTCTGCTCTCCGTACTTGAGCGCCTTCATCCAGCCGTTCTCATCGTAGGCCATGACCTCTTTGCCTGGCTCAGCTATAAGGCGTCTGCACCTGACGAAGCTGTTGGCCTCGCTGTCGGTAATATGCACAACTATTTCGTGCACGCTCCAATCGTCAGGCCCCGCCCTGAAATGCCACATCTCTTTTGGAAGACGCGCCAACGCCTCCGTGAGTATACGGTAAGCATCGCCATATAGCTCGATTTTATCTGCCCGTTCAGTGTTCAATTTATGCACCATCCTACAAAGCTCAGGGTCATTGGGTAGTACGATATGTACTATCTATAAGTTTCAGTGATGCTGTTGTTGTTCAATTTCCAAGAGCGCCTGTTCAAATGGTATAGCTGAATCATCTGAAGCTTTAGCTGCATCGAACGCGCGGAGCGACTCCAACTCTTCCAGTTCCTCCAACATCTTTAGATAATCCTCCATGTCGAGGATTACGCCGGTGCGCTGCCCTTGCTCATCTACTATGTAATGTTCATGTTGCTTTTTCATTACCAGTCACCCTCTTGAAGTCTAAGGGAATGTTGCCGCCCTTGTAGCATATTTGTTGCTCCTAAATCTGAAATCTTCATCAGCAGGCGGAGGCCTAGGCGGCACTTATCTCCACCTCTATACGTTGGACGTTTGGGGTTATAGTGGCTACAGGCGGCTCGAAATGTAGCTCCAGAGCTTCGCGTAGGTTGTCCAGGGCCTCTTCTGATGTCTCGCCCTGGCTGGCGACATCAACTTCCAGGCATTGTGCTACAAACTATTCGCCCTCCTGCCACACGCTCGCCGTGAAGGTCTTTTTCATATCGACCTCGCTTTCTCGTTAGATGTGAGTTTGCGCTTCTCTATATGGCTAGGGGAACATCGCCACTTTGGCCGCGTCGCCATTGTTCATCAGTGTGAAGGCCTGCTCGAACTCTTCCAGCTTGAGGCGGTGGGTAATCACAGGCGCAGGATCGACCATGCCTGTGGTGATGAAGGCTTGTGTCTGGTACCAGGTCTCCCAGATAAGGCGGCCTGAGATGCCGTAGACGGTCGCTCCCTTGAAGACGATGTCGTTCGCAAGGTCAAACTCCACCGGCTTGGAGGGGATGCCGAGCATCGAAACACGCCCACCGTTACGCAGCGCCTGGAAGCCCTGCTTGATCGCTCGTCCATTGCCCGACATCTCGCACAACACATCCACGCCTATGCCATCTGTCTCGCTCATGATGAGGGCCACCGGATCGGTCTCCATACTGTTGATAGCTATAGTGGCTCCCATCCTCTCTGCCAGCTTGAGCCTCTTGGGATTGATGTCTGTAGCGTACACGGCCTTCGCGCCCGCAGCCTTCGCTATTCCGACGGCCCACAGACCGATAGGGCCGCAGCCGGTAACGAGTACACTCTTTGCAGCAACTGGCCCGCTCAACACTGTGTAGACTGCGTTGCCGAACGGCTCCTGGATCGAGGCGATCTCAGGGGCCATGCTCGCGGGGTTCTTCCAGGCCACCCTCGCCGGAACCGATACATATTCCGCGTAGCAGCCGGGCCGGTCCACGCCAAGTATCTTCACGCCAGGGTCAACGTGGGCCTGGCAGATACGTGTCTGGTACGATGCTTCGCTAGTAATATGCGTCTCCAAAGATACGTAGTCACCCGTCTTCACCTCGCGCACGTTCTTACCTACTTCAACAATCTCACCGGAGCACTCGTGCCCAAAGACGAGCGGGGTCTTTATACGCGACTCGGCCCATGCGTCCCAGTTATAAATATGCAGGTCGGTGCCGCAAATAGTGGTAGCCCGCACCTTTACGAGCACATCGTCCGGCCCGATTGCCGGTATCGGCGTTTCTACAAGCTCGGCCCCGGCCTCGGGTCGTGTCTTACAAAGGGCGCGCATCGTCTCCGGCATCTATGTTCCTCCTCAATGAGTGTTGCTACAGCGTTGTAGCGTTCAAGAGAGCACCGGGAAAAGTATATCATTCAGTAAGGGCACGGCGCAATACACCCGCGCATATTAGACGTGGTTCTCGACCTCCTTATGCTGTGAAACTTTATTTTGGCCCTGACGTTGATATATTGAAGTTCTCGCAACACTACTTTGCAATAGAAATCACAAACAAATCTAGTACCAATATGGAGAGGGAGATGAGCGGGTATAACATTAGAAAAACCGCAAATTGATATGCTGGCGGTATGCTAGCCTTGTCACTACTGGCAGGCACAGTTACGAATATGACACCAACCTACGCTGCGCCGCCAAGTCAATTCGCGGACAGCGCGTTTGAGAAGGTCTGGACCCGCACCGACCTGCCGGTCCAGAGGCAGTCGGTCAAGCGAAGCTATTACTGGGGGCCGGTCGCAAATACAGGCACTCTAATGGAAGATTACGCCGAGGGCATGAGTGCAGCGTGGGTCGCCGCCCGCTAATTCTGCGAACGGAAGCCAGAAATCAACCAGTATCCAGCAGATCTGGGCGAGCTTTTCCAGGATCTGGGCATCCGAGGGCGCGTTCAGAACCCCCACCTGTACGAAATGCTTCAGCAGCAACTCTACATTGGCAAGGCCCTCCGCTCTCATAGCGCGATACTGCTTTGCAAGGAGTGGGTCGTGATGTACATGAGTGGGTACGAGTGTGGAGGCCAGAGACATTCTCTATTTGACGCGCGACCATGCGGCAAGCGAAAAACAGACGAAAGAGCGAGCGCAAGCACTACTCGCCTGGTTGGGAGAAGCTCTATTCACCAATCGTGTCACACCATGTGGTGTCGGACGTGCAGGTAATCTTGAGCAGACAGTGCAGCGTGTGCTGAGCTGGTGTGCCCAGTAATTGACGACGTGGTTACGCCCAGTGTGCGTGCCCACAACATTAGATGGTGCCCGTTTGGGCACCATCTATTCAAAACTGGACTGCGCCCCTGTGACCGGACAATGAGGCAAGTCACATTCTCTCCAAGTGGCTGTATACTAGCAGCCAACGGAGGAGAAAGCGATGCCAGAAAGATATCATTCACGAGAGTTCAAACTCCAGGTATGCAAACAAGTCGCCAGTGGTGAGCGCCGGCCCGCCCAGATATGTCGGGAGCACAACATCGCCAACAGTCTGCTGGTAAGATGGCGGCACGAGTACGAAGCACGAGGAGAAGCAGCCTGCACTCCAGCCTGGGCTACTTACCGCCTGCCGATGCCGAGGGGCTGCTTATAACTGCGCCCTTCAATGGTATGGGTATGCGCGGCAACAACTCCTCGCCCGTACTCGCGGAAGGCGTGGTCATACCGAAGGGCATGATGCTTGGACCTGACGGCGGCGGCTTTGATGTGATGATGGGGGTAGTCTTGCCGTACTTCCAGCTTATGAACGCTGCCTGCTCCATAGGCATCATGGAAGCGGCCACAGCCAACACCGCAGCCCACGTCGCCAGGACAAACCTGGAGCATCTGGGCAATTCGCTGGCTGACCTGCCGACGGTCCGGGCATACATAGCGCGCATGAGGATCAAGACCGACATGGCCCGAAGCCTCTTGTTGGACACTTTCACCGCGCTAGAAACCGGGCGCGAAGACGAGCATAGTCGCTCGGTCCGGCCACCATAACCAGCACGCGTAAGGGTTGGACTACCTTCACAGGGCGGATACGTTCGGGCAGGTCCAGGTAGCGCACAAGGGGTGTTTCGGTAGAAAGCGCCAGGAAGCGATTCAGAGCCGGGTTGTAGATATATTCCCACGGCACACCAGCCAGTTCAGGAACCTCAGCCAGGCGCAGGCGCAGGCGGGGATCAAAAAGCTGGACAAGGCGGTGCGGGAATTTACGGGGTATATTGGGGCCAATCGGGCGTTTCTGGTGAATTATGGGGATCGGTATCGCAACGGTGAACACATTGCGAGCAGTTTCGTGGAGGCCACGGTGAATGAACTGATCAGCAAACGGATGGTGAAAAAGCAGCAAATGCGCTGGACCAAAGCCGGAGCACATCGGGTACTCCAGATCCGGGTCCAGGTGCTGGATGGCGATCTCCAGCCCACGTTCCGGCGATGGTATCCAGGAATGCCGGCAAGTGGGCTACGGAATGAACCGTTACGGACGGCGTAACCCGCAGGGCGGTCCCAGCCCTCCGAAAACGAATGGTCTCCTGCGATCACTCAAGCGCTATCTTCTCAAACGCCGTATTCGGCTTTGAGCCTTGGTATCACTTCATCAATGAGCAGATCGAGCGTCGTGAGATCGGGGAAGCGCGGAGTAACGACCATCCAGTAATCCATCCCGGCCTCGATGAATGGCCGGAGGTTCTGGACGATCTGCTCCGGCGTCCCCACGAGTCCGTTCGATGCGCTATTTATTACCGCTCCACCTTGGAGCGCACGATGCGCCGCTTCTTCTGTCGATGCACAGGAGCACAGTCCTAACCATGTCTTGCGTATTGTCGCGGGATCACGCCCCACTTCAGCGCAGGCCCGCGTCAGGCGCTCCACTAGCTCCCGGTATTCGGTTGGTCCGCTCCAACTAGCATTCCACCAGTCGGCATAGCGGGCCGCGAGACGCAGCATGCGCGGTCCTTCCCCCCCGACCATCAGGGTAGGCGGTGTGCTGTACCGGGGCTCACAGAGCGCATCCTTGATCGTGTAGTGGTTCCCTGTGAATGTGGCCGGTATCTCGCGCCATAGGGTTGTAATCACCTGCAACGCCTCACCGAACTGATCCACCCGGACACTGTTCGGCGGGAAGTCATACCCATAGGCAAGATATTCTTCCTTGTTCCACCCGGCGCCCATGCCGAGGATCAGGCGCCCATCAGTGAGATAGTGCAGGGTCGCCGCCATCTTGGCAAGCAGAGCGGGGTTGCGGAAAGAGTGGCTGATCACAATACTTCCGAACTTGAGCGCGGGATACAGGCCGGCGAAATAGCTCAAGGTCGACCAGCATTCCAGCACGTCGAAGGTTTCCACCTGGAAATGGTCGGCCATCCAGAACGAGTCGAAGACCCCCGTGACTCTGTCAAGTGTCCGGCGGATATCCGCGATATGGGTCTGACGGCTGCTTCCGGGAAACCATCCCTCCCCCGGCGAAAGGGCCAATCCAAACTGCAGAGTAGGCATGAGCAGTACCCTTCGTGGACTTTGGCCATCCGATGATCAACGGTCGATCATCGCTATCCCTTCCACGTCCAAAGTTCATAACACTCTCTAAAGATAGTTTACAGCGCATTATAGGTCATCAGCCTGGGTTGTGAGTTGCCGAGGTCCTAGTCTGCGCTGCTTACAATCTTTGGCTTTGCATATTCTAGCATGTTAGCGGATGATGAGCAAGCTCGGGTGGCTCTTTGAGGAAGAGTGTGGTTGAGTGCTGAATGCGCAAGGTGCAAGCAGCCTACCGCAGGTCCGCGCCGGCTACACGGGGCTTGTCGGGCCATCTGCAGCGGGTCCCAGACCCCCGTCACCGCAGCGGATCCGAACCGAGGTGGCCATCGTACCACACTCTTTCTCAATGAGCCACAATACCAGAGTATCGTCTGGATTATTTATCGGTTGAACGTACCTGTGAAATCTTGCAGAGACGCTCTAGCCATGGCTCATTGCCGCAAAGACAGATCCACTCATCAGATGCTGTAGACGTTATCTTCAGCTTTGGTAGCTTCTCCATATTGCCCTCACCCCCTTTTGCTCAAGAACTTGTAATAGCGGCTCCCGGCTCTCGTGGCGGTTGCCTGGCGAGCCTCTCTCATTGAGTTGCACACGAAGTCAAGGATTGCCCTGAGGCAGAGCTTAAGCGGGATAAGGCAGTGGCGTAAGCCAATGGAGCAACAGAGGCTCCGATAGACCGCAAGGTTTGTTGGAGCTTTTGTTTTTGCTGTATCCCCACACCCCAACAGCGCAGACCAAGCGCGGCAGGCCGCGCATCGTCTGCTTACCATCTGCCCAGGCCCACGACCCAAGACCAACAGCGCCAAAGTCTCTTGCGGTCGGCGCGCCCGACACGTTGCGTCGGTCAAGCGCCTTCGCCGCGAGACATTGGCTTACCTCCGACCCCAACATCGTGGTAACAGGCACTTCTGTACGGGCCTACAAGCCACGTTTTGAAGGCTTCGAGTATTCTTGTCTTGTACCTATAATAAAATTAGGGGCTTTAGCTCACGAATAAGTAGTGTTCTGATGCTGCTGATAGCTCAATCAGTGCCAGCCGCATTAGCTGAACTTTCTCCATGACTTCTGCTTTGGTGTATGTTGACTCGAGAGTGCCCTCAGCATTAATAAAGTTTTGGAACGCTGCCCTGAACGCATCATCGGGAATTTCTACAAATGTGACAACCAAGCTGTGAAAATTAGGATCTGTCAGCTGCGCCTGCAGCTCAAGCTCTTTTATCCTGTCGCCAGTAACTACCTCAGCATGCATCGCCGCCCATATGCGAAAACGCCCTCTA